>JBKOXY010000117.1:0-2573 GCA_046725125.1 Pseudomonadota bacterium
CTTGCGCGCGAGAAATATTACGACAACGTGCCGTTCCACCGCGTCATCGCTGGCTTTATGGCGCAGACCGGCGACGGGGCGCGCGGCGACGGCACCGGCGGCTCGAAATATCCCAATCTGCCGGCCGAATTCTCCAATGTACCGTTCAAGCGCGGCGTCGTCGGCATGGCACGCGCGAGCGATCCGAACTCCGCGAATTCGCAATTCTTCATCATGTATGCGGACGGCGCCTTCCTCAACGGCAAGTATACGGTGGTGGGGGAAGTCCTCTCCGGCATGGAGGCGGTCGATAAGATCAAGAAGGGCGAGCCGGTGGTCGATCCCGACCGCATGAGCCGCGTGCAGGTTGCCGCCGACGCCAAGTGACGAGGAGGATCAGTGCGCACGGCCCAAGCGCTGCTTGGATTGGCCGTCACCGCCTGGGTTCACCTCCTCGCCGGTGGGACGCTGGCGATCGCCGTGCCGGCGACCGCCACGCTCGCTCAAGCACCGCACCAGCCGCTCAACACCCTCAATGACGTAGTAGCCGCGCTACGGGCGTGTTGGACTCCGCCGCCAATCGATCAGTCGCGCGCGGGCATGCAGATCACGGTGCAGATGAGCTTCCGGCGCAACGGCGAACTCTTCGGCCAACCGAGGATCACATTCGAATCCGGCGGCGCATCGGATGACGAACGGTTGGCCTACCGCATTGCCGTGGCCAAGATGCTCAAACGTTGCGCGCCCTTGCCGTTCACCGATGCGCTCGGGAACGCAATCGCCGGCCGCCCGTTTACCATGCGGCTCATCGACAATCGAAAACTCAAGCAAGCAGAGAACATCCCATGACCAACGCCGAAAATACGCTGACGCTGGAGACCACTAAGGGCCAGGTCGTCATTCTGATGCGGCCGGATCTTGCCCCCGGCCACGTCGCGCGCATCAAGGAACTGGTGCGCGACGGCTTTTACGATGGCGTCGCGTTTCACCGCGTCATCGATGGCTTCATGGCGCAGACCGGCTGTCCCCACGGCACCGGCACCGGCGGCTCCGGAAAGAAGCTCAAGGCGGAGTTCAACAGCGAGCCGCACCGCCGTGGCACGGTATCGATGGCGCGGGCGCAATCCCCGGATTCGGGCGACAGCCAGTTCTTCATCTGCTTCGCGGATGCGCCTTTTCTCAACGGCAAGTACACCGTCTGGGGCCAGGTGACCGAGGGCATGGGAAACGTCGACAAGATCAAGCGTGGCGAGCCGGTTGCCGATCCCGACCGCATCATCTCCGCCAAGATGGCGGCGGACGCATCGTGATCAGACCTGTCTCCGCCGCGGACGGCTTCAGCACTCGAGCTAAACGCGGGAGGGGCCGTGGTGAGCAATCGCTCCGGCCGATAACAGAAGTTTAAAGCAACGCGCTGCGCCCCGCGCGCGGCTCGGCCTCGCACACCCAGGCCTCCTTGGCGAACCATTCATGCTCGGCCCGGCAGATCGGGCAGTAGACGCGCGCGAAGAAGACCGGCGTGGCATCGAAACTCTTGCGATCGGTGACGAGACCGGTGGGGATGTCTCGTCCGGTCTCCGGACATCTCACCATGACGGCACCCATTGGGCCTCTCCTGCTCTTGTGTTGTTGTGTCCATCCGATACGCCAAGCCTGTGAAAATCATTTGACGTAACCGCGACAAGAGCGTGGGAGTCATCCAATTCACCGAACACGCCGTTTCGCCGCTGCGGGCAATCCCCATCGAAATTTTGCCGGCTACGGAACCAGCCAAAGGCAAAGGCATTGGCGTCCTTCGCGCCGATGGGAAGGCGGGGCGGCATCGGTATGAAGCTACGGCCTCGACCCCCAATTCCAAACCTATAGGTCGCCGCCCATAGGCCGCGCTTTGGTTCCATTCTCGCGGCTTTGCCGCGGACGATGACCTGACCCGCATGCGCTTGTATGAAGGGGCATGCGTACCGCGCTGTTCGATTTCGAGCTACCTCCCGATCGCATTGCGTTGCGTCCTGTTGCACCGCGGGACGCGGCGCGGCTCCTGGTCGTGCGTCCGGGCGTGACGCCGGAACTGGAAGACCGCGGGATGGGCGATCTTCCTGACTTGCTGCGTCGCGGCGATGCGCTCGTGGTCAATGACACCAAGGTGATTGCAGCAAGGCTGCGTGGCCGGCGCATCGGCCGCGGCGCAATGGAGCCGGCCATCGAGGCGACGCTGCACCAGCGCCTCGACGGCGCGCGCTGGCGCGCTTTCGTGAAGCCCGCCAAGCGGCTATCGCCGGGCGACGTGGTGCGCTTCGGGGACGAGGGCAAAGTCTGTTTCCTCGGCCAGCTCGACGCCACCGTCGAGGCCAAGGGCGAGGGCGGCGAGGTCACGCTCGCCTTCGCCTTTCATGGGCCCGTCCTCGACCAGGCGGTCGATGAGCGCGGCGCCATGCCGCTGCCGCCCTACATCCGTCGCGCCCCCGACGAGCGCGATCGAACCGACTACCAAACCATCTTCGCGCAAGCGGAGGGATCGGTCGCGGCACCTACCGCGGGATTGCATTTCACCGATGCGTTGACGGCACGGCTCGCGGTGCGGGGGATCACGCTCC
>JBKOXY010000135.1:0-1696 GCA_046725125.1 Pseudomonadota bacterium
GGCAAGATTCACACTTCAGCGATGGGAGGCTGGAATGGATCTGCCAAGATCGAATGACGGTGAAGCGCGATTTTCCGTTTATGTGGAGGGGCTCACGAGCGTGATCGGGCATGCGGACCGGGCCAAGCCGCTTCGCGATTATTGCTTGGGTTTGATGATGCCTTGCGAGCGCAAGAGCGTGGAGCCGATAGCAGCGATCACAGCACCAAAACGGACCGCGGCCCAGCATCAGTCGCTTCTTCATTTTATCGGCGAGGGAGGATGGTCGGACGAGAAGGTTCTCGCGAAGGTGCGGGAACTGGTGCTGCCTGAGCTGGAACGCCACGGGCCGATCGAAGCGTGGATCATCGACGACACGAGCTTTCCCAAGAAAGGGCAGCATTCAGTCGGGGTGGCTCGACAATATTGCGGCGAGCTTGGCAAACAGGACAATTGTCAGGTCGCGGTGACGTTGTCGATCGCCAATCATGATGCGAGCTTGCCGGTGGCCCATCGGCTGTATTTGCCGAAGGAGTGGGCGGGCGACCGTACACGTCGGCGCAAGGTAGGAATTCCTGACGAGATCTGTTTCAAAACCAAGCCCGAGATCGCACTGGCACAGATCCGTTGGGCGTGCGAGGCCGGGCTACCGCGCGGGGCGGTTCTGATGGACGCCGGCTACGGGGTCGACACTGATTTGCGCGCGAGCATCACGGCATTGGGCTTGAGCTATGTCGCCGGCATCCAGTCACACACGACCGTATGGGCACCTGGCACAGGGCCGCGTCCGCCAAAGAAGTGGCCGGGTCATGGGCGACCACCGAAGCTGCTGCGCCGCGATGACAAGCACAAACCGGCCTCGGTCAAAAAGCTTGCGTTGGCCCTGCCAAAGCGTGCCTGGCGCACGATCACATGGCGGGAAGCCACGGGGAAGAAGTTGTCCTCGCGATTTGCCCGTGTGCGCGTTCGTGTCGCGCATCGGGATTACTGGCTCGCCGACAGTCGGCCGGAGGAGTGGCTGTTGATTGAATGGGCCGAAGGCGAGAAGGAGCCGATCAAATATTGGTTGTCGACGCTTCCGGAAGATGTCGCGTTCCATCAGCTGGTCGACATTGCCAAGCTGCGATGGCGGATCGAACGCGACTATCAGGAACTCAAGCAGGAGGTCGGGCTAGGACATTTTGAAGGACGGGGATGGCGCGGCTTCCACCATCACGCCACCCTTTGCATTGCGGCTTACGGATTCCTGATCTCCGAGCGAGAGACGATTCCCCCCTCAACAGATCGTGCCACCGGGGTATTCCCGCAATTTGCCCTACGCAAAGGTTACCAGCCCAGAAGATCCGCCGTTGCGGCCTGAACGCCATGTTCCGAACTCGATTGCAACAATGCGACGGAGATTGGTGGCCGCTCTTGCCACGATGCTATCGCGTTGCCCATGCTGCGCGGCTCGGAACAGATACCGAAATTTGTGACACAGTAAGACTAGCAGGCTGCTGAAAATATAACCCAAGTAACGTCGTTTCCGGGTTTGGCGTTGTCTACGAGCTTGGAGTGCGCCGCCATTGCCTGTTTGGGCAGCCTGCTGTCATTCAGGCGGTTGCTCCGATCAACCTGGGCAACTTGATGAGATCGTAGGCAGCCATTGTCAGCGTGAACTTGAAGTCGAGCTTCTTAACACCACGCAGCATTGGCCGCGCCAATCCGCCGATGGTCT
>JBKOXY010000212.1:0-3349 GCA_046725125.1 Pseudomonadota bacterium
CCGGCGGCGTTGATCAAACGAGGCATCACCTCGCTGCCCTGCATCGGCGACGGACGCCAGTCCGGGACATCGGCCTCGCCGTCGATCATCAACGCGTCCCCCGAGGCCGCGGCGGGCGGCGGGCTCGCTCTGCTCAAGACCGGCGACCGCGTGCGCATCGACCTCAATAAGGGCAGCGCGAACATGTTGGTGCCGGACGCCGAGCTCGCGCAGCGCAGCGCCGCGCTGGAGAAACAGGGCGGCTACAAATATCCACCGAGCCAAACGCCGTGGCAGGAGATCCAACGCGGCATGGTCGACCAGCTCGGCGCCGGCATGGTTCTCAAGCCCGCCGTGAAATATCATCGCGTCGCGCAAAAGAGCGTGCCGCGGGACAACCACTGATTTGCCATCTCGCGCCATGGGATGGCCGGACGCGATTTACGAAAATTGGCTGCGGGTGAACGGCGAGTATGGGACACGGATCGCCAGGGAACGCGCTTTGGCGTGAACCAAAGGCCGTGAATGCCGTTAGCTTCGGCAGGGAGAACAAGCCATGGCTTTACGTCTGCAAGGCAAGCTCGCGCTCATCACGGCGGCGGGACAAGGGATCGGCCATGCCATCGCCGAAGCATTTGCGGCCGAAGGTGCCCGCGTGATCGCCACCGATTTGGAAGAGAAGAAACTCGAAGGCATCAAAAGCGTAAAGCGCCGCAAGCTCGACGTGCGCTCGACCGCGGCGATCGAGGCGCTCGCGAAGGAGACCGCGACCGAGTTCGGCGCACTCGACGTGCTCGTCAACTGCGCCGGCTACGTGCATCATGGCAGCGTGCTCGACTGCTCCGAGCAGGATTGGGATTTCTCCTTCGATCTCAACGTGAAATCGATGCATCGAATGATCAAGGCGTTCCTTCCGGGCATGCTGCAGAAGAAGGCAGGCTCGATCGTCAACATTTCGTCCGCGGTGTCGTCGATCCGCGGGGTTCCCGATCGCTATGCCTATGGAGCAACCAAGGCCGCCGTCATCGGGCTCACCAAGGCGGTTGCGGCCGACTTTATCCGGCAAGGCATCCGCGCCAACGCGATCTGTCCGGGCACGATCGAATCACCTTCGCTCGAGGACCGGATCAAAGACCGCTCGCGCGCGACCGGCAAATCGCTGGCGGAGGTGGAGAAGGCGTTCGTCGAACGCCAACCCCTGGGCCGGCTCGGCCGGCCCGAGGAGGTGGCGGCGCTAGCGGTTTTCCTCGCCTCCGACGAATCAAGCTACATCACCGGGCAACCGCACCTGGTCGACGGCGGGATGGCGCTCTAGGTGCTGGAGGCCATATATTCGGACGTAGATGACCCTTGGGCTGCAATCAGCTCTTAAACTGTCTGGAGATTGCCTATGACAACGGCAATTGCGCAAGCGTGCCGTTTTTTTGTTCGGAACGGTCGGTGAATCGATGAGTTGTGGTATCCGTACCGATCGCGCGACCTTCCCTTTAATTTGCACGCACTGGGCCTGCGCCCCGCACGCAATGGCACCCTTTTCCGGACAACCGTGATGTCAAACTCCATTCCGTCGCTTCCTGCCGATCTCAAGCAGTTCGCCTTTCTGCTCGACGTCGACGGGACCATTCTCGACCTCGCTCCCACTCCGCGCGAGGTTTTTGTGTCGCACGAATTGCGCGAAACTCTGGCGCGACTCTGGAAGCGGACCGATGGCGGCGTCGCTTTCGTGAGCGGCCGACCGGTGAGCGAGCTCGACCTCATCTTCTCGCCCCTGCAATTGCCGGCGATCGGCGGTCACGGCGCCGAGCTGCGCACGGCTCCCGGCGCCGCGCCGGAAGCGCCGCGGCTGCCTGCGCTTGATCCCGCCGTGAAGCGGCAGTTTGCCGCCATCGCGGAGGCTGCGCCCGGCATCATCCTCGAGGACAAGGGCTACTCGCTCGCGCTGCATTACCGGCAGGCGCCGGACAAGGAAGACCTGGTGCGCGCGGCCGCTGCCAAGATTTGCGCCGACGTGAAGGGCGCTTCGATCGAGCTCTTGCCCGGCAAATTAGTGGTGGAAATCAAGCAAGCCGGTTTCACCAAGGCGACCGCCGTTCGCGAACTGATGACCTATCCGCGCTTCGCCAACCGCCGCCCCATTTTCCTCGGCGACGATGTGACGGATCTGGGCGTGTTCGAGATTCTGCCCGATTTCGATGGCATTGGTATTTCAGTCGGCCGCAACGTCCCCGGGGTCGAGGCTCGCTTCGCCCAGCCAGCGGATGTTCGCCGCTGGCTCGAGCAAATCTCTCGCAACGACGCATTCGCGACGTCATGACCGACCACGGGCTTGATCTTGCCGTCATCGGCAACGGACGCACGGCCGCGCTCGTCGATCCCACCGCGCGTCTGGTGTGGTGGTGCTATCCCCGCTTCGACCGCGACCCGATCTTCTGTCGTCTCCTCTCCGGCGACGACGAGAAGGGATTTTCGGATGTCGTGCTCGACAACATGGCCGATTTCCAGTCCGAGTACCTTCGCAATACCGCGGTGGTGTCCACTGTTCTCACCGATCGGCAGGGCGGCGCCGTCCGCATCACCGATTTCGCGCCTCGCTTCCGGCAATTCGGCCGCGTCTTCCGGCCGCCGCAACTCATCCGCATGATCGAGCCGGTGGCCGGGCTGCCGCGCATCACCATTCGCTTCCGCCCGACTCACGATTACGGGCAGGCGTTCACCCATCATTCCGTCGGCAGCAATCATATTCGCTTCATCCACGAGTCGACGGTCATCCGGCTGACCACCGATGCGCCGCTGTCCTACATCGAGAGCGAAGCTCCCTTCGTCCTCACACGGCCCCAGCATCTCGTGTTCGGCGTCGACGAGCGCTTTCAAGACGAGCTCGAAACCACCTGCCGCGAATTCTGCGACCGCACCATCGACTATTGGATGGATTGGTCGCGGGGTTTGTCCATTTCCTACGATTGGCAGGACGAAATCATCCGCGCCGCGATCACGCTCAAGCTCAGCAACTTCGAGGAAACCGGCGGCATCATCGCGGCCCATACCACCTCCATCCCCGAAGCTCCGGGATCCGGACGCACCTGGGACTACCGCTATTGCTGGCTGCGCGACGCCTATTTCGTGGTGAAGGCGCTCAACCGCATCGGTGCGACGCAGACGATGGAGGATTTCATCGCGTTTACCCTGAGCATCGCGTCCAACCCCGACGAACCGTTGCGGCCGGTCTACGGCGTCGTTCCGATCGACCCGATGGATGAAAAAACCGCGCCCGACCTCAAGGGTTATCGCGGCGACGGGCCGGTGCGCATCGGCAACGCCGCCGCCGAGCAGGTTCAAAACGACACCTACGGCAGCATCATCCTGGCCGCGA
>JBKOXY010000252.1:0-3776 GCA_046725125.1 Pseudomonadota bacterium
GCGGCCGCTGTCGACGTGGTCCTTGCGCACCATCAGGGAGGAATAGCCGTAGCCCGGCTTGATCGAGGCCTGATCGGCCACGATCTTCATGCCGATACCCCGCCCGACCGCGTTGTAGAATCCTGCCGATACCGTGCCGCCGCCGACATCGAGCTCGCCGGTACCGAGTGGGGCAATCATTTGCGCCGCGGAATTGAACCCGGTGATCGACACGTCCAGCCCATCCTCGCGGAAGAAGCCCATGGCGTCCGCGATGTAGTAACCGGCATCGCTGATGGTGCGCGCGATGCCGATCTTGACCTGATCGGCGGCGGCCGCGGGCCGATAGGCTGCGTCCAGCGCGACGCCCGACAACACGCAGAAGGTGGCGACAACCGATGCTTTGGGCCACCGCGCGGACGCGTCGTTCGTCATGTCGTTCTCCGATTGCGTGCACCGTCCGTTGGCAGTGGCGTACGGTCGCAGCGCGCAAGATTTCTTGTATCATCCGCGGCAAAATCCGTCACGGTGTTTCGAGCGGTTGCGGGCGGGACCGGACAGGAATGATCAATCGCCAACCATCGACCTGCAGCGAAATCTACGGCCACCGCGCCCGCGTCGGCTACGCTTGCCCGCCGCTCAGCGCAGAAGTATTCCCTTATGAGTTCTACAAGCTCGTTCCCGCCGGCGTCACCCTCGTCATCACGACGCTGACGGTGATCGAACGCAGCCAAAGCGAGGTCGATGCGGCATACGAGATGAGCATGCGGGCGGCGCGTGAACTCGCCGCCGCCGGCGTCGACCTCGTGTTTCTCGGCGGCGTTCCGGTCAACCTGTCCCGCGGCGATCAGAACGCGCAGGACATGCTGCGAACGCTCGCGGCGGAGCTCGGCGTCAAGGTCTCGTCCAGCGTCGCCGCGCAGGGGAAGGCGGCGAAGATGCTCGGCTGCAAGAAAGTGGTGGTGGCGCACCCTTATGGCGCGCGCGAGGACGCGCGACTGATCGCCGACGCCGAACGCTACGGCTGCGAGGTGCTCGGCGCCATGGGATGCGGCAAGCTCATTAAAGATTTCGGCCGCATCCCGGTGACGGCCGCGCTCGACATGGGTCGCGCGCTGATGCGTGCGCACCCGCACGCCGACGCGATCTTTTTGCCCTCGCCGCACTGGCCGGTGATCGAAGCCATCGATGTGCTGGAGCAGGAATTCGGCGTGACCGTGATGGCGGCGTCGCAGGCTTGCGTGTGGGACGCCCTGCGCCTCGTCGGCATGAACGACCGCATCTCAGGCTATGGGCGGCTGTTGCGGGAATTCTAGCCGCGCGGGCTCGGCAACGTCATAAGCAGGGGTCCAGCGCCTACGCGGCACTCATCCGATCCGGAACAGTTTTTGCGCCAGCCCGCCGGTGATCGAGGCGACCTCGTCGGGTTTCAGCCCAGCCGCCGTGACGATCTTGGCGGGCTCCTCGTCGCCGATGGGGAACGGCATGTCGGAGCCCATCATCACGCGATCGGCGCCGATCATCTCCACGACAAATCGCAGCACCCGCGGATCATGCAGGATGCTGTCGGTGTAGACTAGCGCCAGCCCTTCCGCCGGATCGGCGATCCCCGGCGTGATCTTGTGGTTGCGCCTGAGGCGGCCAAGGAGGAAGGGAAGCCCGGCGGCACCCATGGGCACGAAAATCTTGGCGTTGCGGTAGCGCGCGACGTGGCCGCCCGCGAGGAGCCGCGCCACCGCCACGATGGCATCGCTGATGCGGCCGACGGCGTTGGCGAGGCCGTAAGCGTTCACGCGGGTGTCGCCGGCGTCGTAGCTCGGATGGATATGGATGACCGCGCCAGTCTCATCCGCTGCCGCCCAGAACGGGTCGAGGTCGGCGGTGTCGAGCACGCTGCCGATGCCGCGCGGTAAGGTCGAGATCATCGCGCCGGGGAAGCCCGCTGCCACTGCCGCCTTCAGCACGGCGCCGGCGCGCGCACCGTCCTGCAACGGCACGCTCGCGAGCGGCACGAAACGCGGCTCGGCCTTCGCCGCGGCGAGCTGAGCGTCGTTGAAGAGGCGACACCAGGCCTCGCCTTCCGCTGCTGGCAGCTCATAGCCGAACCAGTCCGGCCAGCCTCCGACCACGTGATGGTCGATCCCCTGCTTGTCCATCCAAGCGAGACGTCCAGCAACGTCGCTCAAGCCCTTCATGATGGGTCGCGACGGCTTGGCACCGGCAAAGGCAATCGCCAGGCCGGTGCCGTCCTCGATCAGGCGCAGCGAGGGCGAGCGCCCATGTTCCTTGCGGATCGCGGCGAGAAGGTCGGGCGGCACGAGATGGCCATGAACGTCGATGATCATTTCGGCACCTCAACGGTGTTCGACTTGTCGCGCGCCGCGGCGATCATGTCGGCGAGTTGTGCCATCTTGATCGGCAGGCTGTTCACCACGATCCCGAGCGGCCGCACCGCGTCGTTGACGGCGCTTGCGATTGCGGCTGGCGCTCCGAGATAGCCGGACTCGCCCGAGCCCTTCTGCCCGAACACGGTATGGGGCGACGGCGTCACGTGATGGATGATGTCGACCGGCGGCACCTCGTGCGCGGACGGCAGCAGATAATCCATGAAGCTCTGCGCGAGGAGCTGACCCTGCGCGTCGTAGGCGAACTCCTCGTAGAGCGCGGCGCCGATGCCGTGCGCGATGCCGCCCATGGTCATGCCGCGCACGATCTTGGGGTTGATCACGGTGCCGCAGTCGTGACCGACGGCATAGCGCTTGATCTCGGCCTTGCCGAGATCGGGATCGATCGCCATGAGCAGGAGATGAAACTCGAAGGCGAAGCACGGATACATCTGCACGCGGCCATCGGCCGTCGGCAACTGCCCTCCGGTCGGCACCTGCATCACGTGGGTGAAGGCAAGCCCCGGCTCGGTATCGGGCGGCAGGCGGTGGAAGTTGCGATGCGCGATGGTCACGAGCTCGGCCCAGATCCGTCGGTTCTGCGGCGCGGCGCGGTCGAATACGTCGCCCGCGCCATAGGTCGCGCGCTCCGGCGGGATCTTGAGGTCATGCGCACCAATGGCGAGGAGCCGCGCTTTGAGCTTGTGCGCGGCGTGGAACGCCGCGCCGCCCAGCATGATCGCCATGCGGCTGCCGACCGGACTCTGGCTCGGCAACGACGCAAGTGAGTCGGGCCGCACCACGCGGATGCGATCGGGATCGATCTCGAGCACTTCGCCGATAACGGTGCCGACCAGCGTCTCGTGTCCCTGGCCGGCTGAGAGCGTGTGGATGGTCGCGGTGACCGCGCCGCTGACATCGACGTTGATCCGGCAGGAATCGGTGTAGGTGGTGGTCTCGTTCTTCGGATTGAGCAGCGGCTCGAAGGTCGAATTGGCGCCGCTGGGCTCGAGACAGGCCGCCATGCCGATGCCGGCGAGGAGGCCTTGCGCGCGCAGGCGGTCGCGCTCCGCCACGAGGGCGGTATAATCCGCGCGTGCGACCACCTTGTCGACGACCGCGTGGTAGTCGCCGCTGTCATAGGTGGTGCCGCTCGGAATGAGATAGGGAAATTCATCGGCACGGATCAGGTTGCGCCGTCGCACCTCCAGCCGATCGAACCCGCGATGCCGGGCGACCTCCTCGATCGCGCGCTCGATGGCGTAGTTGGTCGGCGATTGGCCGAATGCGCGCACCGCCTCCTGCACCGTCTTGTTCGAGGTGACCGCGATGGCGCGGTATTGCACGCTCTGGATGCGGTACGGCCCGACGATCGCGCCGATCGGCTTGCCGAGCTGGAACGGCGAGCGCCCG
>JBKOXY010000287.1:0-3311 GCA_046725125.1 Pseudomonadota bacterium
CGCGCCTCCGTCAGCGCCGGCATGTGATGGATCACGTCGCCGAGCGAGGAGGTCTTGATGAACAGGACGTCGGGCATCGTCAAAAGCCACGCCGCTCCGGTGCGGCGTCTGCCGGTTTGTCAGCGGACGCCAGCACGTGCATGCACGCCTCCAACCGGATGTTCCCGACACCCGAACCAGCAACGGCAGGCGATGTCAGCGGGTCCCCAGCATGACGGTCCTGGTCAGCGGCGGCGCCACAGCGTGGCGGCTTCCGACCGTGCCCGTTCTTTGCTCAAATGGCAGCCGCATTTCAACGACCTGCCAACCATCGTGTGCCACGCGCTGGCATGGGAGCGCAAGCTTTTGACGCGCGCCAGCTGACCCCTTGCGAACTCGTCGATTCCGCTTGAAAAGCGCTCCTGCCTGGGCAAGAACGGCTCGCCACGCGTCGCCGCTGCAGTCGGGCCGCGCAACGGATCGTGCATGCTCAACTCGTATTTTCAGCGATTGTTCGCGGACCCCAATGGCACCGGCGCTTTGGTCCGACGGCTGCTCGTGGAGCAGGCGGCCGGCCAGTGGCGACGCTATGCGCTCGCATTCGGCCTGATGGGAATTGCCGCGGCGAGCACCGCGCTCGGCGCCTATTTGGTCGGCGACGTGATCAACCAGGCCTACGTCCACAAGAACCTTCCCGGCATCGTCATCCTCGCCCTCGCGACCGCCGTGATTTTCATGATCAAGGGAATGGCCACCTATGGCCAGGCGGTCGTGCTCGCACGCATCGGCAACAGGATCATCGCCGACAATCAGCAGCGAATGTTCGCGAAGCTGCTCCAGCATAACGTCGGTTTTTTTGCCGACCGCCATAGCTCCGAGTTCATGGCGCGGCTCACGACCGGCGCCGCCGCGGCAAGCAACGTGCTCAACCTCTTCATTACGTCGATCGGCCGCGATCTGCTTTCGCTCATCGGGCTTGCCGCGGTCATGGCGGTACAAGATCCCGTGCTGTCCATGCTCAGCGTCATCGTGGTACCCCCGGCGATGCTGATCCTGCGCAAGATGATCCGCCGCATCAAGACGATTGCGTATCATCAGTTCACCGGCAGCGCGCGCGTTCTCGAAACGCTGCAGGAGAGCCTGCAGGGCATGCGCATCCTCAAGGCGTTCACGCTCGAAGAGGCCATGCGCGCCCGCTTCGACGCTCGTGTCGCCGACCTCGAGAACGAATCGAACAAGTGGGCGCGCGTCGCCTACCGCTCGGGCCCGCTGATGGAGGCGCTCGGCGGATTCGCGATCGCCGGCGCACTGGTTTACGGCGGCTTCCGCGTGATCGAGACCGGGGCCACTCCCGGTCAATTCTTCTCGTTTCTCGCGGCCTTCATGCTCGCTTACGAGCCAGCCAAACGCCTTGCCCGGCTCAATATCGACCTCAACAGCGGGCTGGTCGGGGTGCGCATCCTGTTCGACGTCATCGACCATCCCGCGACCGAACCGGCCGACGAAGGCCAGCCGCCGCTGAAGCTTTCGAAGGCGCGGGTCGAATTCACGAACGTGCAGTTCGCGTATCGCCCGGGCGAGAAGGTGATCAGGAATCTGTCCTTCGTCGCGGAACCCGGCAATGTCAGCGCATTGGTCGGCCCCTCGGGCGGCGGCAAAACGACGATTCTCAATTTGATCCTGCGCTTCTATGACGTCGACAGCGGCGCCATCGTCATCGACGGACAGAACATTGCGGCGGTGTCGCGCCGCTCGTTGCGCAGTCAAGTCGCCTATGTCGGGCAGGATGTTTTCTTGTTTCGCGGCTCTGCGCGCGAGAATATCGCGCTCGGACGTTTGGGCGCGAGCGAGGCCGAGATCATCGCCGCCGCCAAGGCCGCTTATGCGCACGACTTCATCACGGCGTTCCCCCGCGGGTACGACACACAAGTCGGCGAGCACGGCTTGCAGCTCGCCGGCGGCGAGCGCCAGCGCATCGCCATCGCACGCGCCTTGCTCAAGGACGCGCCAGTCATCCTGCTCGACGAGGCGACGGCTTCGCTCGATTCCGAATCCGAGCGCCAGGTTCAAGGCGCGATCGAGCACCTCTGTCAGGGGCGAACGACGATCGTGATCGCGCATCGCCTGCATACCGTCGTCGATGCTGATCGCATCTTCGTCATCGAGGATGGAACGGTCGTTGAATCGGGGCGTCACGACGAGCTGCTGCGCAAGGGTGGGCGCTACACGTCGTTCTACCGGCTGCAGCTGCGGGAGCAGGAACCGAGCCCGCCGGTCGCCATCGCCTCCTCCGCCTGAATTCCCGACACGTAAGAAGAGCGATCATGAGCGCTGACGCCAAGAGCTACGTCATCACGCCGCCGACCCAGGCCGTCATCGCGGTGGCCGGCACCGACAAGATGTTTCCGGTGCGGCGCATCTGGTGCGTCGGCCGCAATTACGAGGAACACATCCGCGAGATGGGGCACGACGTGCGCGATCCGCCGTTCTTCTTCTCCAAACCCGCCGACGCCATCGTGGCGGATGGGGGAAGCGTGCCTTATCCGCCCCTCACCAAGGACATGCATCACGAGGTGGAGCTGGTGGTGGCGCTCAAGTCCGGCGGCCGCAACATCCCGCTCGATAAGGCGCTCGACTGCATCTACGGCTACGGCGTCGGTATCGACCTCACGCGGCGCGATCTGCAGATCGCCTCGCGCGACATGAAGCGACCGTGGGAGATCGGCAAAGCATTCGATGGCTCCGCCCCCTGCGGCCCGCTGCAGCCCGCCAGCAAGATCGGTCACCCCAGCAAAGGTCGCATCGCGCTCAAGGCCAACGGCAAGCTGCGGCAGGAGGGCGATCTGGCACAGATGATCTGGAACGTGCCGGAGGTCGTCGGCAAACTGTCGGAAATGGTCGCGCTCGCGGCCGGCGACATCATCATGACCGGAACGCCGTCGGGCGTGGCCGCGACCGTCCCCGGCGACAAGCTCGAATGCGAGATCGAGGGCGTGGGCAGCTTGACGGTGACGATCTGCCCGCCAGCGAGGTGACGCGGAGCGTCATCCCGGGCGCAGCGCAGCACGAAGCCCCAAGCGCGTTCACGCGCGTCGACAGACCGCTCTTAACGACGCACTTTGGCGCAGTGGTGGAATGCACGCCCGGGATCGCCACGTGCTGTGGCTTCGCGCCGCACCGCATCCGGGATGACGAACGTCGTTCGTTACTTGCTCAAGCCTTCCGCCTTGAGCGCTTCCTGCACCTTGGGGCGCGCGGCGACGCGGTCGACGTAAGCCTTGAGGTTGGGCCACTTGGCGAGGTCCATGTCGATGCGCGCGGTCCAACGCAGC
>JBKOXY010000142.1:0-11631 GCA_046725125.1 Pseudomonadota bacterium
GTGGTCGACAAGGTCGACACCTTCTACGGCAAGAGCCACATCCTCAACGCCGTCTCGCTCGACGTGCGCGAGCACGAAATCGTGGCATTGCTTGGCCGCAACGGCGCCGGCAAGTCGACGCTGCTGAAGACGGTGATCGGCATCGCGCCGCCCGGCGCGGGCTCGATCCAGGTTGCCGGCGAGAATACGGCGGGCTTTGCCTCCGCCGAGATCGCCCGGCGAGGCATCGGATACGTGCCGCAGGGCAGAGGGCTGTTCGCCGGGATGACGGTTGCGGACAATCTGGCGCTCGGGCGCCTCAAGCGTATGACCGGCAGCGGCATCCACTGGACCGAGGACCGTATCGCCTCGTATTTTCCGCGCCTTACCGAGCGCTGGCACTCGCCGGCGGATTATCTCTCGGGCGGCGAGCAGCAGATGTTGGCGGTCGCCCGCGCGCTTGCGGGAGACGTTCGGGTGCTGCTGCTCGACGAGCCGTTCGAGGGGCTCTCCCCCGCGGTCACCGAGGAGTTGTTCGAAGCCTTCGACCAGCTGCGCTACGACGTCGCGATGATCATCGTCGACCATCATCTCGATCTTGCGCTCGCCCTGTCCGACCGCACGGTGGTGCTGGAGCGCGGCTCGGTGACTTGGAGCGGCCCCTCATACGCATTGAGAGACGACCTCGCGCTGCGGAGAAAAATGCTGTGGATGTGAACAATCGCGTCGCCATCATCGGCACCGGCTTGATCGGTCGCTCCTGGGCGATCGTGTTTGCAGGAGGCGCCTTCGACGTCGCGCTCTATGATGTCGGGCTCGATATCGCCGAGCAGGCGCGTGGCCTGGTGGCGCAGGGGCTCAGCGACCTCGCCGAGCAGGGGCTCGTCAACGATCCCAAAGCCGCAGCGGCGCGCGTGCGGGTCGCCGCCAATCTTGCCGACGCGCTCGATGCCACCGACCTCGTTCAGGAGAGCCTGCCGGAGAGCATCGAGACGAAGCGCTCGATTTTCTCCGAACTCGACCGCCTTGCCGCGCCCGAGGCCATTCTCGCCTCCTCCACCTCGACCATCGTGGCGAGCCTGTTCACGGAAAGCCTCAAAGGCCGCCATCGCTGCCTCGTCGCCCATCCGGTCAACCCACCGCATCTCATCCCGCTCGTGGAGCTCGTCGGCGCGCCGTGGACGGCGCCCGAGATCGTGGCCAAGGCCAAGGCGATTTACCAGGCCGTCGGCCAGGCGCCGATCATCGTCAAGCGCGAGATTGAGGGCTTCATCCTCAACCGGCTGCAGGCCGTGCTGCTGTCGGAGGCGTTTCGTCTGGTTGAAGGCGGCTACGTCACGCCGCAGGACCTCGACAAAACCCTGAAGGACGGATTGGGCTTGCGCTGGTCATTCATGGGGCCGTTTGAGACCATCGAGCTCAACGCGCCGGGCGGTATCCCGGATTACTGCCGGCGCTACGGTGCGAGCTTGAGCGCGCTGAGCGCGGCAAACCCCGCGATCTACGACGGCGAGAACCTCGGCCGTATCCTGGCGCAATGGGAGAAGGCCTTGACGCCCGATCAGGTCGCGGCGCGCATGCGTTGGCGCGATCGCAGGCTTGCCGCGCTCAAGCTCCACAATCGCTCCCAACCGGCTTGAGCGACAATGGCGTGCACGCTCTCCTACCCTTGCTTGCAGCGCTCACTCTCGCAGGAATGTGCACCAAATGCCGTCGCGGTCGCTTTCACGGTCCCCCAAACTATTCCGCGCCTCTAGCGCACGGGCGCCGGAATTTGAATCAATTCTGTGATCTGCCCTTTCGACAATGGCGTCTGAATATACCTCGAGGTTATCGCCTCTTTCATGATCGCATCGAGACCGATGATCCTGTCCGGCGACAGCATGTTCTTCGTGAAGAATTCATCGCGCAGGCGCTGAGCGAAAGCTTCCGATACGCCAGCGAACTCGGCGTAGCGTTTGAGCGCCGCGGGATCGGAATACATCCAGTCAATGGTCTCGCGATAGGCCTGCATGAAGCGTGCAAGAACATCCTTGCGTTTCTGCAGAGTGTCCACATTGGTGATCACGACGCGCACCGTGTCGCGTCGGATCGCGGGAACGTCGATCGCGCGCGCCACGACACGAATTTTCCCCTGCTCGATGGCCTCGACCCCAAATGGGGCCTCCGCCCAGCCAACGTCGACGTGACCCGACATCACCTGGTTGAACGTCGCCGCCGCTCCCCCGATTATCGTCGGACGTGCCTTAAGGCTGTATTGCTTGATGAGGTCGAACACGTCGTACCGACTGGCCGGGTTACTGGTCCAGTAAGCGATGGTCTTGCCGTTGATGTCCTTGACCGTCTTGATGGGCGAGTTCGCCTGGACATACCAATAATTGGCAGTGCCGGTCGTATTCGCCCCGATCACCCGCACCGGGGCGCCTTTGGCGTAGGCGCGCAGCACTCCGATCGTGCCGACGCCCACTCCCACGTCGGTGCTGCCGGATGTCACCGACGGTTCGACCTCGCCATCCCGCGTGTAGACCAGATCGAGGGTAATTCCGTGCTTCGCGAAGATGCCAGCCGATTGGCCGAGCTCCGGCGCCGCCGACTCCCAAGCCCCACGCTGGGCGGTGGCGAGCTTGATCAGGTCCGCGGCCGATGCCGCCGGCGTTACCGCCGACAGCGCTGCAACGATCGCGGCGATGCCGACGATAAAGTTCACATGTCTCACGTGCTCCATTGCTGCTCCCGTGCTCCTCGCAAAATGCGGCACATTTGCTCTGGAAGTCGCGACCAAATCCCGTCTGCGATGCGGTCCTTCGGCGAATAGGACGTTGATTGCGCGCATGGATCGTGTAATTCCATCAGTACGCTAAGCCGTATCCGACACAAATGCGGCATATGGGCCATTTCCCGGTCGCAGTATCGAGCATCCCCCCGCACTGCGCGCATTTCTTGTTTGTGAGCAGGAACACTGAAACATGAACCTCGGCGATCTAGATCTCGTGGCGCAAGCGAACGGCGCAATCGACGCCGCGATGGAGGATATCCTCACCAAATTGCTGACTCACCTCAAGCTCGAGGCGGGCAACATCACGTACGAGGCGCTATTCCAGCGTCTCGTGGATATCGCGCTGGCCTCCATCACGATCGCAAATATGCTCGCTCTGATCGGGGCGATCTTTTTCGTCGCCACACTCTTGATGCGGACAATGGTGCCGCTGCGGGTAACCGGCATTATCAGCGATGTGTTCTTCATCTGCTACGGCGTGCTCTCCGGCACGGTGACCACTCTCATTTTATATATTCTGTTGCTGCCCATCAACATTTTCCGCCTCGCTCAGATGCTCAGACTCGTCAAGCGGGCGCGGGTCGCCGCGCAGGGTGATCTGTCCATGGACTGGATCAAGCCGTTCATGCATCGGCGCAAGTACGGCAAAGGCGATGTGCTGTTTCGCAAAGGGGACCGCGCCAACGAGATGTTCTTTACGGTGACCGGAAAATTCCTGGTGACCGAATTGGGCATCGAGCTCCCGCCCGGACGGCTCGTAGGCGAACTTGGTTTTCTCTCACCCGATAACCGGCGTACGCAGTCGCTCGAATGCACCGAGGATGGGCAAGTACTGGCCATCACCTACGATAGGCTACTCGAAATCTACTTCCAGAATCCGGAGTTCGGCTATTACTTCCTGCGGTTGAGCACCGAGCGTCTACTGCAGAACATCACGCGTCTGGAGGGAATTATCGATCAATACAAGGCGCAGGCCGAGAGCGCGAAAGAGAACCAAGCCGACAGCACGAAACAGGACTGAGCTTGGGTTCGCCCGCTGCGAAGTGACGCAGCAGGAATGTGAGGGCACGTTTCTTCTATTGATGCACCACGACGCGCAATCACGAGAGCGGCGGGAGCAGATCGAGCTTGCCGCGCGCGCTCGCCGCGGCTTCCCGCGTCACGGTCGAGGATTCAAGAAAAACGCCTCGAGCACGCGCTCTTCCTTGTTGTCGATCTTGTGCGGTCCATCGAAGCTGTAATCGCTCCCCAGCCCTTTGACCGTCGCCGCGGACGCAAGCACGCGATTGGGCTGACCCGCTGCCTCCAGGCGCGCGGCGATGTTGACGGTGTCGCCCCAGACGTCGTAGGCGAACTTGCGCGTGCCGATGACCCCCGCCATCACGGGGCCGGAATGCAGTCCCACCCGGATCGAAAACGGGACCGGCAGCCGAGAGCGCAATCGCGCGGTGGCAGCTACCATGTCGAGGGCGAATTTCGCCGCCATCCGGACGTGATTGGCGCGCGGCGTCGGCACGCCGGAGACCGCCATGTAGTTATCGCCGATCGTCTTGATCTTTTCGATCCCGGCATCTTCAGCAAGCCTATCGAATTCGCTGAACAACTGATTGAGGCAAGCGACGATTTCATAAGCCTTCATGCGCGCCGTGATCTTGCCGAAGCCGACGACGTCGGCAAAGATGACGGTGGCGTCATCGAAGTGGTCCGCGATGTTGCTTTCCCCGTTGCGCAGGCGTGTCGCGATCTCGGCGGGCAGAATGTTGCGCAAGAGATTCTCCGAATGCCGCTTCTCGTTCTCGATCTTGCCTACATATTCGTTCTCCAGCGCCCGTAGCGAGTGCCTGCGCAGCGCGGCCGCGATCCGCGCGCGCAGGATCGTCGGATTGAACGGCTTCGGCAGATAGTCGTCCGCGCCGAGCTCGATGCATTGCGAAACCTTGTCGGCGTCCGTGTCGGCGCTGATCATGACGACCGGGATATCTCTCTTGTCCGGATCGCTCTTGATCACTTTGAGAACCTCGTCCCCGTTCAGATCCGGCATCATCAGATCGAGCAGAACTAGACTGAATTTTTCCTTCTCGATTAGCGCAATCGCCTCCTTTCCGTTGGCCGCGCTGGCGATCCGCTCGTGACCATCGGATTCGAGCATCAATTGCAGCGTGTATCGATTATCCTCATTGTCATCGACGATAAGGATACCGGGGACGTCCGTAGCCATGAGCACCTCGAGCTCTTCTCGATCGGCTAGTCACTTTGGCATGGAGCGACCGTGATTTGATCGGCGGACGGAGATCTCTTCATCATATCGCTTGCAATACCGGCGTAGAAAGCCGTCCGACGGCGATCGGCGCGGCCGATGGGCCGGAGCCGCCAGGCTGCTCGGTTCACAAATTGCGACGCTCATCCAAGCCCTCGCCGAGATCGCGGTAGACATCGATCGCCTGGCGGTGCAGCGAACGCGCGTCCGAAAGATCGCCGGCGAATAGTCGAGCGGATGCAAGCGCGCTCAGGCAACGCGCCAACGTTTTGGTTGTTCCGAACGGGCGCACGAGCGCATGGGCCTTGCGCAGGAGACGCTCGCCCTCATCGACGCTGTCCGGCAACAGCCGCGCCGTGCCCGCCCGCAACAGCACGCGCCCCTCATGAAAGCCGTCGCCAAGCTTGCGATAGAGACCGGCAGCGCGCACGGCCTCGTCGTAATCGGCGGGATCATCGAGCTCCCTCACGTCGCCGGCTTGCCAGGAGAGGAGCCGCGCCGTTACCTCCGACGGCGTCCCTTTGCGGACTTTGTCGAGCGCCGCAATGACCCAGCGCCGGTGCTCCAGGATCAGGCCCAGCTCGGCCCAGAGCACGTGGCTGTGCGCCACGAGCTCGAGCCCGACCGCGACGTCGCCGTCCGGTCCGAACGCCCATTCCAGCGCGCCGCGCAAGTTGTCGATGTCGGGTTGATAGCATGCGATCCACTGCTGCGTCGGGGTAGTCTCCCACGCCGCCGTCGCTTGTGCGAGCCGCGCGGCGAAGTGCTCGGCGTGCCGCCGGCGCATGCGCGGCCCATCGGCGAGTTTTTCGGACGCATAGTAGCGGGTCGATTCGAGCAGGCCGTAGCGAAACTCGCTGCCGGCGGGATCCGCATGCACCAAGGACTTCTCGACCAGCGACAACAGCAGATCGCCCACCTGCTGCGATGGGATTTCGTCACCGGCAACGACTGCCGTGATCGACGCAAGCGCCGCGTTGCCGAAGAAAATCGACAGCCGCCCGAGCAATGTCTTTTCCGCAGCGCTGAGCAGGGCGTAGCTCCAGTCGATCAGGGCGTGCAGCGTCTGTTGTCGCGGCAATGCCGTGCGGCTGCCGGCGGTCAGGAGGCGGAAGCGTTCATCGAGGCCGCGTGCAAGCTGCTCCAGCGACAACACTCTCAGCCGCGGCACCGCCAACTCGATGGCCAGCGGAATGCCATCGAGCCGCTGGCAGATCGATCCGACCGTCGCGGCATTGGCGTCGGTAAGGGCAAATCCACAGCCAAGCGCGCTCGCGCGCTCGACGAAGAGCCGCACCGCGGCGTATTCGCCCGCGCGCGCCGCCGTCAGTGTGCCGTTCGCTTCCGGCGCCGGCAATGACGGGACGCGAACAACACTTTCGCCCGCGATCGCCAGCCGCTCGCGGCTCGATGCCAGGATCGACAGCCGCGGGCAGCCGCGCATGAGCGCTTCGGCGACGCGTGCGGCCTCGGCGATGACGTGCTCGCAATTGTCGACGATCAGCAAGAGTTCCTTGTTCTTGAGTGCCGATGCCAGCGTCTCGATCGCACCACTCGGAGCGCTGAGGCTCACGCCCAAGACCTCGCCGATGATGGAGGTTACCAGCTGCGAATCATTGAGCGGGGCGAGCTCGGCAAGCCATACGCCGTCCGGATAACGGTCGAGGAGGCTGCGGCCTGCCTCGATCGCGAGCCGGGTTTTGCCGACCCCGCCCGACCCGGTCAGCGTCACCAGACGATGACTGCCCAGCCGTGCCTCGATGTCGGCGAGATCGGCTTCGCGTCCGATCAAACTGGTGAGCTGCTGGGGAAGATTGTTGGTCGCGGCGCCGAAACCCGCCAGCACCGCCGCGCTTTGGTCGGGGCCGGGTGTCGGCGGTGCCTTGAGCTCCGCGGCGCACTCGCGCTTCACGGGCGCCACGAAGCGATAGCCCCGCCCGGCGACGGTGAGCAAGTAGCGCTCGCCGTCGCCGGCCGTGGCCAGCACCTTACGTACCGCGGAAATGTGAACCTGGATGTTGTTTTCCTCGACCACCACCCCGGGCCAGACCTCGGCCATGAGCTCGTCCTTGGTCACCAACTGGCCGTGGCGGTTCACCAGCATCAGCAGGATTTCGAACGCACGCTGGCCGAGCGTGATCGGCACGCCGTGGGCCAGCAGCTCGCGCCGCGCGACCAGCAAGCGGAACGGTCCGAACGCCAAAGTTTCGGTCATCGGCGTCACTCCGGCGGCGATGGCGCCGATTCAACGAATCGCAGCGTCAGCCGATTGCGGCCGTTGCGGCGTTCGTAATCCATGCCGCTTGCGAAACTGCGCATCAGATGGATGCCGAGATCACCCACTTTCGCCTGCTCGAGCGAAGTCGCCACCGCCGGCGGCGGAGCCCGCGTGGGATCGAATTGCCGGCCGTTGTCTTCGATCCGGGCGACCAGAGTTCCTCCATTGCGCTCGAGCTCGACCGCGATCTCGAGCCGATCGCCCCTTGCGGCGCCGTACATGATGATATTGGCGACAGCCTCTTCGAGGCAAAGTTGCACGGCGAACGAAACATCCGACGACATGCCCTGCTGCGCGAGGCGTTCAAGCCATCCTGCCAGCCGTTGCAATTCGGCAACGTCGTTGCGCAGCACCAGTCGTCTTGCGTCGAGGCTCGACATCGAATTCACGATGCCAACGCCGCCGTTGCAGCGGCTTCGGTTTGATGGATCGGGATGAGCGCGTCCATTCCGGCGGTGTTGAGGACCTTGGCGACGTTGTTGTCGGGGCACAGGATGACCAGGTCGCCGCCCTTGCTTTTGACGATCTTGGCGCCGACCAAGAGAACGCGAATGCCGTAGGAGGCGAGGAAGTTCACGGCGGAAAGATCGATGATGATCTTTCGTTGTTCCGTCACGATCTTGTTGAAGGGCAGCTCGATGACGACGGCCCCGGTCGTATCGAAGCGCCCCTGCAGAACGACTTTGGTAATGCCGCCGGCGAGATCTTCGGTCGAGATGTCCATGCAGCACCTGTCCGTCGGGCCATCCGCGCCCGCGCCGGCTGTCATAGCCGTATTCGCTTCGCGGTGGAATGCCGAAACCCTTCCCGCTCAGAAGATTTCAGAACGATTCATATCCGCGGGAACCGCCGTTTCGGCGGTGGCGGCGCATGATCGCCCGGCGGCTCGCGATTTTTGTTCCGCAGTGCAATACCAATCGCGGGCGAACGCCGAGCGGGCAGCCTCGCTCGATGCTAGAGTGCCATTCCGGTATGGATCGGAACAGCGCGGTGACTGACAATCGACCGATGGGAGCTGGGCCCCGCATTCTTGTCGTCGATGACAACGACGACAACCGCTATACGTTGAAGCTTCATCTCGATCTGGAAGGCTACACCAATGTCGAGACCGCGCGGGACGGCGAGGAAGCGATTGCTCGCCTCGAGACGAGTGCCTTCGACCTCGTCCTCCTCGACGTGATGATGCCGAAAGTCGACGGCTTTCAAGTGCTCACCTGGCTCAAGGATCAGGCGCGGCTGCGCGATCTCCCCGTGATCATGATCTCGGCGCTTACCGAGATGAACAGCATGGCGCGGTGCATCGAACTCGGCGCCGTCGATTATCTGCTCAAGCCCTTCAATCCGGTTTTGCTGAAAGCCCGCCTCGGCGCGACGCTCGAGAAGAAGCGTCTGCGGGACGAGGTCGACGCTCATCTCGCCCGGCTGCAGGAGGAGCTCGACGCGGCGCGCCGGCTGCAGATGGCGATGGTGCCGCAATCATTTCCGGCTCCGAGCCCGGATTTTCCGATCGATCTGTGCGCGAGCATGGAGCCGGCCCGGGAGGTTGGCGGCGATCTCTACGATTTTTTCATCACCGAGGACGGCATGCTGTGTTTCCTGGTCGGCGACGTGTCGGGCAAGGGCATGCCGGCGGCGCTGTTCATGGCGCGCACCAAGAGCCTGATCCGCATCGCCACCGAGCTCATGCGCTCGCGGCAGGGGGCATCCGCGCGGCCGGCCGACATCATCGCCCGCGTCAACCGCGAGCTTTGTCAAAACAACGGCGACCTGATGTTCGTGACGCTGTTCTTTGCGATGCTTCGACCGGAAAGCGGCGAGCTCGAATTCTGCAATGCCGGCCACAACGCGCCTTACCGCCTGAACGGGCAAGCGCTCGAGGTGATCGAGGGCGCCAAAGGCATCATCCTCGGCATTCGTCCCGATGCGGTCTACGCCACCGGCCGAACATCGTTGGCGCCGGGCGAGAGCATTTATGTCTTTACCGACGGCGTCACCGAGGCAGCCGATCAGCAGGGAGAACTCTTCGCGGAAGCGCGTCTGGAAGCCGTCCTGCGCGCCGCCGCCGGTTGCTCGACCGCTGCCGAGATCGTGACATCGGTCGCGCAAGCGGTCCGCGGCTTCGTCGGCAGCGCGCTCCCCTCCGATGACATCACCATGCTGGCGATCCGCCGCCTCGACAAGGCGGCGCTGTGAGCCGAGGCACCGGTTCCCTGCCCACGCGGGGCGGTGGCTAAAATCTCGTCGCCCCGGCCGACGGGTGATCGAATAAGGCAACCGTTTCTGTCGATCGCCTTGAGGGGCGTTCCCCGGAAATCAGACTGATTCAGAACGATTCAGATCCTTGCCAAGGACTGAACCGCGGAACCTCTCCATAATGCCCGTGCCGGAGCATGCCCAAATGCCTTGGGGTGAGCCGAAAGTTGAATCGATAAGAAAATACACGTTTACGAGCATAGCTTAAAGTGCCCGATAGCTCGAGGGTGCCAACCCATGGAAAGCCAGCGGCAGGAACAGCGGATATCCAGAATCGGTGATCGGCGACGCCGCGAGCATGAAGGGGCGAATGAAGCGCGCCGAAGACGTTAGCCGCGATGGGGTGACCCGTCGCTAACGAGGACATACCGCCGGAATCGGCGGAGGACCCCCGAGGGAGGGGATCATTAAGGTGATCGAGTGAGGCGGCGCGAATTCCTTGGTTTTCTCGGCGGCGCGGCGGCGGCTTCGATTTATCGGCCGCGCGCCGCGCGCGCACAGCCGAAAGTGCGACGGTTAGGGGTGCTATCCCAGGGCTCGACCAGCACGCACCCCACACCCGTGTTCCGCACGTTCCGGCAGGGCCTGCGCGACCTCGGCTGGGTGGAGGGGCACAATCTCACCATCGAGTGGCGCTTCTCCGAGGGCAGCGCCGGACCGCTGCCGCGCCTCGCAGCCGAACTCGTCGGCCTTCCGGTCGACCTGATCGTCGCCAGCCCAACCCAGCCTGCGCTCGCGGCCAAGGAAGCAACCAGCACGATTCCGATCGTCTTCATCCAGATCGCCGACCCGGTAAAATCGGGCATCGTCGCCAATCTCGCCCGACCCGGCGCCAACGTCACCGGCCTGAGCACGATCGGCTCGGACTTGAGCGGGAAAAGATTGGAGTTGCTCAAGGAAGCGCTGCCGGGCGCGGAACGCGTGGCGGTGTTGTGGAACAGACCCAGCGAGGGCGCCGTTCTCGCCTTTCGGGAACTGGAACTCGCCAGCGGACAAGTCGGCGTCAGCCTGCAGGATATCGGGGTGTCGGATCCCGCTGAACTCAGGGATGCGGTCGAATCCGCGATGCGGACGCGCGCTGCTGCGATCATGGTAATCGATGATCCCGTGATCGCCTCCTATCGGCCCCAAATCGTCTCACTGGCGTCGGAGGCCGCGTTGCCGCTCTTTTCGATATATTCCGAATACGCCGACGACGGCGGCCTCATGGCCTATGGCGCCAGCCTTCCGGCGATCTACTGGCGCGGCGCCGTCTACGTCGACCGCATCCTCAGGGGTGCCAAGCCGAGCGACCTGCCGGTCGAGCAACCCTCCATATTCGAGCTGGTCATCAATCTGCGCACGGCAAAGGCGCTCGGTCTCGACTTGGCGCCGACGCTGCTTGCCCGCGCCAACAGAGTGATCGAGTGAGGCGACAACGCGTCCACGTGACACAACGCGGCATCTCCCTGGTAGAGTGGCCGGGATGAGGATTCGCGATTTCACCAAGCGCTTTTTTGCCTCGCGGCCGCGGGCGGCGGGGAATAGCGCGCAGCCTCACGCGCCGGCCGAAATTTCCGTTCCAAAAACCCGCCGGCGCTTGTTCACCAAATACGTCGCGCTGTTCGTCGCGGTGGTCTGCGTCGCGCTGCTGTCCAACGGCATTTTCGACGTCTTCTTCTATTATCAAGAGCACAAAGCGTCGCTCATCCGCATCCAGCGCGAACAGGCGGAAGCCGCCGCCGCCAAGATCGGCCAGTTCGTCAAGGAGATCGAGAGCCAACTCGGCTGGACCACGCAGCTGCCGTGGTCTGCCGGCTCGATCGAGCAGCGCCGCTTCGACGCGTTGCGGCTGTTGCGCCAAGTGCCCGCCATCACCGAGCTCGCTCAGCTCGACGCCACCGGCAAAGAGCGGCTGCGCGTATCGCGGCTGGCCATGGACGTGGTTGCCAGCGGCGCCGACCTCTCCAATGATCCCAAGTTCGCGGAAGCGGTGGCGCGCAAGGTCTATTACGGCCCGGTCTATTTCCGCCGCGAGTCCGAGCCGTATATGACGCTGGCGATTGCCGGCACCCGGCGCGACGCCGGCGTGAGCGTCGCCGAAGTCAA
>JBKOXY010000201.1:0-6527 GCA_046725125.1 Pseudomonadota bacterium
ACACCCGGTGAAGTCGATGTACGGATCGAAATAGCTCATGGCCAGCGCGCGGGCAGAATGGAATACGGGCTTTCGCCCGTGCAAGCCTGGATCACGCGAGCGCGCCACGGACCCCCACCGACCGCGTTCACGGTATACGAAGATGACGTGATCGAGGCAATCAATCGATTTGAGGCTCATGACGAGCGGGGGAAATCCGTGTTGCTCGAGAATGCAGGCGGCGGCCAGAGCCGCCTCGAGGCAGTGCGCCGTCCTGTGCCGCAGAGCCTGCCGAAGACTTCTGAGCGTTTCGGGGCCAGGCTTAGGTTCGGTGTTGTAGGGCAACCGATTGAGAAACTGCTGCACCAGGATCGGCTTGCGCAGCCGGCGAATCAAACGCCGCTCCGCCGGCGTGAAGATGGCGAGGGCGGGTGGTGGCTGGTTCATGCATTCCTCTCAGCGGCGGCGAAGCAGCTGATCCCCTCGATTCGCCGATCGATCCCCGTTCAACCGCCGCCGAAGAACATCGCGAGTCTATCGCTGAATTGCTCCGGCCGCTCCAAAGGAGACATATGCCCGGCTGCTTCTATCCTGTGGAGGACGGCGCCGGGAATATTCTCAGACAGCAACCGCGCAGCGTTCCGGCAGATGTAGTCGTGCTGGCCGAGCATCACGAGCGTGGGGACCTTGATCGCTTGCAGGGTGCTATGCATGCGAAAAAGCGATTTCCGCTGGCCCAGCACTTGCGACAGGGTATGCCGCAATCCGACGAGCGGGGTGCTGCGGATCAAGTCGCCCATGTGCCGGCGGTAACGCGCGCCGCGATTGGCATATGATTTGAAAAACTCGCTGCGCAGCATGTCCGGAAGCAACTCATCCCAGCCCGTGCGTTCCGCAAAATCGACCCACCGCCGTGCCAGCCACTGGATTCGCCAAGCGTCGTCCGCACCCGATCCGACGTCGGCGAGGACCAGATGCGTGATCCGCTCCGGTCTTGCGGCGGCAAGCGCAAGCGCCGGGCCGCCTCCCATGGAAAAGCCGACAATCGCAACCTTGTCGAAGTTGAGCGCATCGACGATACCGGCGAGGTCGCGGCTGAGATGAGCGCCCGAGTAACGGCTGGCGTCGTCCGGCGCATCGCTATGGCCGTGTCCGCGTTGATCATAGGTGACGACGGTATGGCGATCGGACAATTTCCGCCGCTGGTGAAACCACATCCGCTGGCCGCAGGCGAGCCCGTGTATGAGGATCAAGGGCTTACCGCGGCCTGTGATGCGATAGGCGAGCTCGATATCGCCGATGCGAATGCGGCGCGAGGAGTCGGCCATGCCCATCGACGCAGGTGATCCTCGTATCGCCCCTCGAGAATAAGACGGCATGATGGAAGAAGCGGACCGGACCGCCAGGCCCGCAACGACGTGACGGAGTTTAGATAGGACATGCAGCCACCGAAAGGGCATCCTTCCGCGGCTCGGCCTTAATGTCTTTTGGTCCTGGAGAAACGAGCATGCGTTGCGAAATGCCATTGTCGATGTTGCTTTCGCTTTCAGTGCTGGGGCTGGCGTCAATGACGTTTGCCACAGACGCGTCCGCCGAGGTTGTCTGCAGCGGACACAAATTGCTGCCGATCCCGCGACCGCAGTCGAGCTGCAGCAACGTCAAACCGCGGATTTACCCGTCGCCTGGCGGTGCGCTCCGCGCGCTCGTGTTTCCCGTGGATGTCAGCCTCTACGCCACGCCCGACATGGAGAGCCGCGTAGTGATCCGCACGAGCAAGGGCGATACTCTCACGTCGAAGGACTATTCCTCGCCGCGCGGCGCCAATGGGTACTATGTCTTCAATGCAAAATGGTCGCCCGACTCGCAATTCTTCGTCTACAGCACGTCGTCGTCCGGCGGCCATTCGCCCTGGTCATTTCCGATGATGGTGTATAGTCGCCAGCAGAACCGCATCGCCGGTTTCAGCGACATGATCAACGGCGAGCCGACGGTTTCGGGAGATTTCCATTTTGTCGGCTCGCATACGGTGGTCGCCAGCACATGGAAGCGACCCGGATCGCTGGATGACAAGGTTGCGGTCACGGTCGATCTCGAGGAGGCATTCGCAAAGCTCGCGCCATCTGCGGATTAGAGTCTGGAGGGCGGATAGCTCGCGTGACCCGATGTGAGGGGCTGCTCGCGGCGAGGTGGCCAAATCGCCGTCCGCGCCACCGGGGCCAGATTCGCCGGATTCACGCGGGGATCAGGGCGCTCAACCAACGCCATCTCGCGGCCGATGTGCGCGCATGCCGCGCCATGCGGCCACCGGCGGGATGGGCATCCCCAGGTTCTCACGCAGGGTTTTGCCCGCGTACGCCGTACGGAACAAGCCACGGCGCTGGAGCTCAGGCACGACGAAGCGAACGAAGTCCTCGTAAGCTCCGGGAACGTGGGTCGCGGAAACGACAAAGCCGTCGCAAGCGCGCTCGACCAGCCATTGTTCGAGTTGATCACAAATCTCTTTCGGCCCGCCGACGATCGCATCATGCACTCGGCCGCGGCCGCTGTAGTGGATGAAATCGCGCACCGTCGGATTTTTGTTGCCGCTTGCGCGCACGACGCGGTCGCGGATCGCCTGGAGGCCGGAGATCGCCGCCATCTCTTCGTCCGTGAACGCTTCGTCCATCTTTTTGGTCGAGAAGTCGAAATTGAGCGCTTCCGACAGCAGCGAGAGCGCGTCGATCTCGAGCGGCAGCTTGCTGATGAGCGCCCATTTATCCTCGGCCGCGACCTTGGTGGCGGCAGCCACCGTGTTGATGAGTTGCGTGATCTTGACCTGCTCGGGGTCGCGGCCGCAGGCGGCCACCTCCGCCTTGAACTCGGCATAGTCGCGCTTGGCGACCGCGATGTTCGGGTAAACGACGAAGATCAACTCGCCCCATTGCGCCCCGAAGCGCTTGCCGCGGCCGCTCTGGCCTGCCTGGATGATGACGGGGCGGCCTTGCGACGAGCGCGGCACGGTGAACGGCCCGCGGGAGCGGAAAAAACGGCCGTTGTGGTCGAGGCGATGGACCTTTTCCGGGTTGGCGAACAGGCCCGTCGCCTTGTCCTGCACGATAGCGTCGTCCTCCCAGCTGTCCCAATGGCCGAATACCACCTCCATGAATTCGTCGGCTCGATCGTAGCGCAAGTCATGCTCGATCACCTGCTCGCGGCCCATGTTCTGCGCTTCGCCGTCGTTGAGCGACGTGACGACGTTCCAGGCTGCGCGCCCATCGGTCATCAGATCGAGCGTGGCGAACAGGCGGGCCACGTGGAACGGCTCGTAGTAGCTCGTCGAATAGGTCGCACCGAGGCCGAGCCGCTCGGTCGCCATGCCCATGACCGTGAGCACGGTCACCGCATCCAACTTCACGCAACGGATGCCGTGTCGCACCGTGTGTTCATGGTCGCGCCCGTACATGTCGGGCATCGATAACCGGTCGTCGAAGAAGCCGAGATGGAACTTGCCCTCCTCCAGCACCCGGCCAATATGCCGGTAGTAGTCCGCGGACCAGGTATCGGTGTGCGAATGCGGATGGCGCCAGGAACTCGGGAGATTCGTGCAATTCTGCGCCTGCAGGAAGGCGACCAAGGTCATCTGGCGCATTGTCGGGACCCTTCGCAATCTCGAGCTGCGGATCGTGGCAGTATGTGTATGCGCTTAACGGCGCTCGATCGCGCGACACCTTGGCGAGCTTAAGGAAGGAAAGCCCAACCTGTCGAGAGTTCGGAATGCTTCGCTTCCGTATGCAAGTTGGCAGATCGGGACGCAGTGGGCTACGGAATCGCGATGCCCGCCTCGCGAAACCGCTTGATGATAGCGTAGTGCAGGTCGCTGCGGACCGACACGGCCTTTTCCACATCGGCGACAACGCAACGCAGTTCGAATTCCAGCGCGCTGTGCGCGAGGCCCACCCCGAAGCCCAACAGGAATGCCCCGGGAGGCGGAGACTGCAAGATTTGGGGGTGAGTGCCGGCGACGTCGGTCAAGATTTCACGCACCTGAACCGGATCGCTTTCATAGGCGACGACGACCTTGATCACGATTCGGCCCATGGTATTCGTGCGCGTCCAGTTCTTGACGACGCCGGTGATGAATTCAGAGTTCGGAATGATCACGCTTGCTCGATCAAAAGTCTCGATCTCGGTTGCGCGTACACGAACGCGCCGCACCCATCCCTCCTCGCCCTTGACCACGATCGAGTCGCCGACGCGGATCGGCCGTTCGGTCAGCAGGATAAGGCCGGATACGAAATTTGACACGATGGACTGCAGCCCAAACCCGATACCGACCGAAAGGGCGCCGGCAATCAACGTAATCTTCTGCAGGTCGAAGCCGAGCCCCGTGAGCGCAACCACGATCGCTATGATCGCGCCGATATAGCCGAAGATCGTGACGATCGAGAGCTGGAGGCTGGGCTCCAATCTGGTCCGCGGCAGCAACTCCGTCTCCAGCCAACGTTGCACAATGCGCGTGATGATGAGCAACAGCAGAAGGACAACAGCAGCGGTCAGCAGCGTTTGAAACGATAGATGGATCTCCCCGATCTTGAATCCGAACGGGATGTTACGGATGGTGTCGAACAGATCGGCGGTAGATACTTCCCATGGACCGATGATCAGGAGGAACGAGGCCAAGATCAGGATCACGCGGATAGCCGCCGACAGCAGCGCTCCCCCGAAGCCAATCGTACGGGCGCTGACGCCCAGGCTGGCAGCCAGCGACTGCCCTTTCGCGGTTTGCTCACCGATGGTCGCGAACAGCGTCTGGGTGATGACTATCAGCAGGTAAAGCGCCCCGAATACCGCTGCAGCGACAATGACCCGCAATGCCGCGAATGCGGCCAAGCCCGCATAGCCAGCGACGAGCGCCAGCGAGATCAGCACCGCCATCAGCAGGCCCAGTGGATGGGCCCATGACGCGGCAATAAGAGCCTCGCCTCGATCTTTCTTGATTTGCCCCAAGCGAATGACGAGGTGAGTCAGGAACGCGGCCGTAACCGCCGCGAACGCGGCATTCGTGGCGACCGTGATGATGAGTGGCGCGAACAAGGTCTTATGGACGACTTGCGAGACGACTAGGACCCCGAGTGCGCGCGCGGACCAGACCAGGTGGTTGTAGAAGCAAAGCGCGGTGGCGTCGTCCTCTTGCACGAGTCGGCGCGCGGGCTCCTTTGGCGCAAGCAGCCCGCGTGCCACGCCATAGCCGAATGTCGCAGCCGCTATGCCCGCAACAAGTCCTTCGCCAATTTGTTCGAGACGGACGGTCAACAGCCCTAGCGCATCAAAAGCGAACAGGACTGCGGCGGCCGCCAACGGCGTGCGCGCCGCAAACCACACGAATACCCACAACGCCGCCCAAGCCTTGGCCGATGGCGTGTCCGTCGGGTGAGCGACCAATCGGGGAAACCACCATCGGGTCAATCCGACCGCAAGTGCAATGATCCCAACTATGATCAACACGCCCGCGCTCCAGCGCAGGCGATCACCGCGTTCGCTGAACCATGCTTCGAGCAGCGCCCTTTCGGTCCGCACCTCCTTCGGCAAGGCCTGGAAAGTCTCCAGCCAGAAGAAAGGATCGAGCACGCTTGCGCTGCGCGCGAACAGCTCGTTGGCGTACAGTGAATGACGTTTCTGGGACACACGGTCGCCCAACTGGTCGACCCTGAGCGACAGCACCCGGGCCTGTTTCAATTCACCGTCGAGTTCGCTGAATTGCTTTGTAAGCTCCTCGCGCTCGTTGGCGATATCGGCGCTCTCGGGCGGCGCATCCTTGGCGGGCGCGGGGCCGAGTTGCTTCAAGCGCTCCTCCGCCTCGCGGGTGCGGGGTTCGAGTTCATCGATCTTGTCCCGCAGCGCGTCCGTCGCGGTGTTGAGTGTTTGTCGAAAACCGACCAGCGCTTCGGCAGTGATCTCATCGCTGCCGACAGAAGATTCGATCTCGTCCAGCGAGGATTTGATCGACTCGAGCGAGGGCGGTTCGGAGGTCTCGGCCCACGCGGCCTTATCGAGCGCCGCGCCCGAAGCGAGAAACACGCTCGTTATGGTCCAAAGAACGAATTGCCGCCCAATCGCAAGCCACGTGCGCCTGATCGTCATGAGTGCGTCTCCTCCCGGTGGGGGAATGCCATCGCTCCGCAGCGGCGGGTTCGGGTTGCGCCAGCGAGCCATCCCCGATCCCCTGGCGCGCAGCGGGCGCCGGGTCCGCCTTGATTCCCTCAAGACCCGCGTCTAAGACCTTGAGCGGGCACGAAAACCATGATCGTCCTGATCGACAATTACGACAGCTTCACTTTCAACCTGTTCCACTATCTGGGCGGACTAGGGGCGGACGTCGTGGTCTACCGCAACGACAAGGTCGCGGCCGATCGGGTCATGGCGATGGAGCCGGAGGCCATCGTGCTATCGCCTGGCCCGCGCACACCGAGCGACGCCGGCATCTGCCTCGAGCTCATTGCCAAGGCCGCCCCCACGATCCCAGTGCTGGGCGTTTGCCTCGGCCATCAGGCGATCGGACAGGCTTTCGG
>JBKOXY010000513.1:0-1165 GCA_046725125.1 Pseudomonadota bacterium
GACCGGAAAGAGCCCTTGCTGGGCAAGCTTGGGTTTCATGTCGGGGGCCTTCAGCGCGCTGCTGAACCAGCCGGATAGCCGGTTGAGCGCGTCGGTCGGCGTCTTCGCCGGCGCCACGATGCCGTAAAAGATCTCCGCCTCGTATTTGCTGATGCCGGTTTCGCCCAGCGTCGGCACATCCGGCAGCGTCTCGATCCGCGCGTGCGAGGTGGTGACGAGCCCGCGCAGCGTGAGTTGAGCTGCGACACCACCGTGGGATAGTCGGCCCACACCGCCGCCACGTGATTGCCCATGAGCGCGTTGATCGCCGGCGCGGTGCCGCCGTAGGGCACGTAGGTGATGTTGATGTTCGCCGCGCGATTGAGCACCTCAATGGCGATATGCAGGGAGGAGCCAGGTCCACCGCTCGCGAAGGCCAGTTCGCCGGGCTTGGCGCGCGCCGCGGCGATCAAATCGTTCAGCGTCCGGTAGGGCGATGAACCCAGCACGACCAGGACCATGGGCGTCGCCGCGAGATAGCAGACCGGTTCGAAGCTCGTCGTTGGATCGTAGCTCGCGCGCTGCAAGGGCGGATTGATGACGAAGGAATTCGCCACCAGCAGGACCGTGCGGCCGTCGGGCTCGGCGCGCTCGACCGCTTCGGTTCCGATCACGGTGCCGCCGCCCGGGCGGTTCTCCACCACCACCGTCGGTCCTTGCGCGCGGCCGATCTGCTCCGCCATCAGGCGAGAGAGAATGTCGGGGCCGCTGCCCGGCGTGTAGGGCACGACGATCTTGATCGTTCCCGTCGCCTGCGACCATGCGCTGGGGCCGGCCGGTGCAGTCAAGAGCGCGGCCGCGAGCGCGATGGCCAATCGATTGCGAACATACGTTGTCATGACGTCCTTCCCCGCGCGGATGGCCTCACTCGCTGCCACCGCGTCAGCATAGGTCAACGGGCACGGCTAGAACATGCCGTTGTCGTTGGCGACTTTCTCCGGGATCGGCTGGATCACGTCCCAATGCTCGACCACCTTGCCGTTCTCGAGCTTGAAAATGTCGACGATGGCGTTGCCGCGCGTGCCCGGCTCGCGCACGGCATGGACATGGACGATGACGTAATCGCCGTCGGCGAAGATGCGCTTGATCTCGCTGCGGTTGTTCGGAAACTTTTCCTTCAGGAAGG
>JBKOXY010000028.1:0-3646 GCA_046725125.1 Pseudomonadota bacterium
GCTGGCCGCTACGCTTGCGCCGGCAACAGGAGTGAATAGCTGTGGCCCGCATCGCCGGCGTCAACATACCGACCAACAAACGCGTCATTATTGCACTGCAATATATCCACGGGATCGGGCCTAAAAAGGCCAATGAAATCATGACGAAAGTCGGAATCCCGGATGCCCGGCGGGTGTCGCAGCTCACCGACCAGGAGGTGCTGCAGATCCGCGAGGTCATCGACCGCGACTACATCGTTGAAGGCGACCTTCGGCGCGAGGTGGCCATGAACATCAAGCGGCTGATGGATCTCGGCTGCTACCGTGGGTTGCGACATCGTCGCGGACTACCCGTCCGCGGCCAACGCACCCACACCAATGCCCGCACCCGCAAGGGGCCGGCAAAGCCGATTGCCGGCAAGAAGAAGTAACCCCGGAGTGCACTTTGAGTTGACGTAGCCTGCGCGAGCTTGGCTGCGTGGTCACAGCACCAGTCATCGGCCCGGCGAATCGCAGCGCCGAGCTGCGAGAGGATCGAGAATGGGCAAAGAAGCCACCCGCGTTCGCCGACGCGAGCGCAAGAACATCGCTTCCGGAGTCGCGCACGTGAACGCGACCTTCAATAACACCATGATCACCATTACGGACGCGCAAGGAAACACCATCGCCTGGTCGTCTGCCGGCACTATGGGCTTCAAGGGCTCGCGAAAATCGACGCCCTACGCGGCACAGGTGGCGGCCGAGGACGCCGCCAAGAAGGCCCAGGAGCACGGCATGCGCACGCTCGAAGTCGAGGTCGCGGGTCCGGGCTCCGGCCGTGAATCGGCGTTGCGCTCGCTGCAGTCGGCCGGCTTCACCATCACCTCCATTCGCGACGTGACGCCGATCCCACACAACGGCTGCCGTCCACGCAAGAGGCGCCGAGTATGACAGACGATGTTCTCATCAGGCGGACTCCCGAGGAGCCCGCCGCCGCAGAAAATTCCGCCGGGGCGGAGTGGGGTGCACGGCCCGCCGCCGCACCGCACAAAGGCATGGGTGCCAACGTGACGATCCAGAAGAACTGGCAGGAACTGATCCGACCGAACAAGCTCCAGGTGTCCGCAGGCGCCGATCCCAAGCGCGAAGCCACCGTGGTCGCCGAGCCGCTCGAGCGCGGCTTCGGCGTGACGCTGGGTAATGCGCTGCGACGCATCCTGCTGTCGTCGCTGCAAGGCGCGGCGGTGCAGTCGGTCCATATCGACGGCGTGTTGCACGAGTTCTCCTCGATCCCGGGCGTGCGCGAGGACGTGACCGACATCGTGCTCAACATCAAGGACATCGCCATCAAGATGCAGGGCGATGGACCCAAGCGCATGGTGGTGAAGAAGCAGGGACCAGGCACGGTCACCGCCGGCGATATTCAGACCGTGGGCGACGTCGTCGTGCTCAACCCCGACCTCGTGCTGTGCACGCTCGACGAGGGTGCCGAGATCCGCATGGAGTTCACGGTCAATACCGGCAAGGGCTATGTCCCGACCGAGCGCAACCGGCCCGAGGATGCGCCGATCGGCCTCATTCCGGTCGACAGTCTCTATTCGCCGGTGCGCAAGGTCTCCTACAAAGTCGAGAATACCCGCGAAGGCCAGATTCTCGATTACGACAAGTTGACGATGCAGATCGAGACCAATGGCGCCGTGAGTCCGGACGACGCGGTCGCTTACGCCGCGCGCATCCTGCAGGACCAGCTCAACGTCTTCGTCAACTTCGAGGAGCCGCGCAAGGAGGTTGTGGCCGAGGCCATTCCCGATCTTGCCTTCAATCCGGCCTTCCTCAAGAAGGTCGACGAACTCGAGCTTTCCGTGCGTTCGGCCAACTGCCTCAAGAACGACAACATCGTCTATATCGGCGACCTCGTTCAGAAGACCGAGGCCGAGATGCTGCGCACGCCGAATTTCGGGCGCAAGTCGCTCAACGAGATCAAGGAGGTGCTGGCCCAGATGGGGCTCCACCTCGGCATGGAAGTGCCGGGTTGGCCGCCCGACAATATCGACGAGCTGGCCAAGCGCTTCGAGGATCATTATTGACAGGGATCAGCGGGTCAGACGTCGGCGATCGGAATGTCGTCTGATTACCGAGCACTGACCGCTGTGCCCTGTGCGGAGCACGCGCATGCGTCACGCTAACGCCCATCGCAAGCTCAACCGCACCAGCGAGCATCGCCGCGCCATGTTCGCCAACATGGCGGCGGCGCTCATCAAGCACGAGCAGATCGTGACCACGCTGCCGAAGGCGAAGGACCTGCGGCCGATCATCGAGAAACTGGTCACGCTCGGCAAGCGTGGCGACCTGCACGCGCGCCGCCAGGCGATCGCGCAGATGCGCGACGTGGCCATGGTCAAGAAACTGTTCGAGGTGCTCGCCCCCCGCTACAAGGACCGCAGCGGCGGCTATACCCGCGTGCTCAAGGCCGGATTCCGCTACGGCGATTCCGCTCCGGTCGCGGTCATCGAGTTCGTCGACCGCGACGTCGAGGCGAAAGGGCAGGATTCCGGACCGGTGCAAGCGAAGGCCGAAGCCGAGGCCGAAGCGCCGGCGCCGGCATGACGGCGGAAGCGGCGTGACGGAACGAGAGGGCAGCGCTTGCGCTGCCCTTTTTTCGTGGGACGCGGGTCGGACAAGGGAGGCAAGGAATGAATCGTGGCGCGGTTGGTGGATGCGTGGCTGTGCTCGGAGCTTGCGCAACCGCCGTGGCGCAAACGCCGCTCGAGCGCGGGCGCTATCTCGTCGACACCGTCATGACTTGCCACAACTGCCACACCCCGAGGGGGCCGAATGGTTTTCAGTTCGACAAGGCGTTGTCCGGGGGTTTGCGCTTCGACGAGCCGCCCTTCGATGTCTGGGCGACCAACATCACGCCCGATCGCGACACCGGCATCGGAAATTGGAGAGACGCGGAAATCAAGACGGCGTTGCAGGAGGGCAGGCGGCGCGCTGGCCACCAGCTTGCCGAGGTGATGCCGAGCGGCTTTTACAAAATTCTGACCCCGCGCGACCTCGACGGCATCGTCGCCTATCTGAATCGGACCTCGACGACAAGCTGAAGCGCGGCTTCTACCTCGTCACCATCGCCCATTGCATGGCGTGCCACACGCCGTTCGGGCCGCCCGCCACCGGCATCGACTTTGAGAATTCGCTCGGCAAGGGCGGGCGCGAGTTTCCCGGTCCCTGGGGCGTGTCGACCTCGCGCAATATCACCTCGAGCAAAAGCGCCGGCATCGGCGATTGGAGCGATGCCGAGGTCAAGCGCGCCATCACGCAGGGCGTGCGCAAGGATGGCACCAAGCTCAAGCCGCCGATGGGGTATCCCTTTTACGCCAAAATGACGGACGGCGACCTCGACGCCACGGTCGCCTATCTGCGCACGGTGCCGGCGAAGGAGTGATCCGAGCGGTCTCGATCCGTCGCCGCTGCCGCAGGCGCGTTACCTCCTTCGGCGCGGATCCTTGCCCATCACGTCGTAGACATCGGCCGGCGCGAAATCATCGGTGATGACGTCGCCGTTCGCCGCCTGCGACTGAGGCTTGTCCATGCGCCGCTGCAAAATTTGCGGCAACGGAAAGCGAAAGCCGTGGCGCTGCTGTAGCGCCGCAGCCCGGCGTTCTAGCGTCTGCGGATCGAGCGGCGA
>JBKOXY010000446.1:0-14454 GCA_046725125.1 Pseudomonadota bacterium
CGCGCATGCCGACCGAGACCGGTACATCCTTGAGGTCTTCCGGCCGGCGGATGCTCGAATCGGGCCGCACGAAGATCGCCCAAGGCGAGACCCCGTAGGCGTCGGGCACCATCTTGCCCATGCCGGCGCTGGCATTGCAGACCGTGCCCCAGACGCAGGCGCCCTGGATCACCTCGCGCTTGTCCTGCGTATAGGGGCGGTCCTGCGGACGTTGGAAATAGTCAAGATTCTTCCAACTCGACTGCGTGCCGCGGAACGTCTTCCAATCGAGATCGACGTCGAGGCCCTCGGCGGCGAAGAAGCCCTCTTGCAGGGCGACGAAATCGTAAAGCCCCATGCCTTTTGGAGCGACCGTCACCGGTCTCAAGCTGTTGGCCATGGCGATTCCTCCCGGAACTCGTTGCTCGAGTGCCTGTCGAGCTTGCGCTTTACGCCTTTTCTAACGCATTCCGGCCTAGCCGTCACTGACCTGCAGCGCCCCGCGGGCGGCCCTAGGGATCGGCGCCGAAGCAAGGGTGGCTATAGCCATCTTGATCTGCACGACACGTAAGAAGACCATCATATCCGTGGCCTAGGATGACGACGAGCGTCATGCAATCGAGCCGCACGCCACTTCTCATGGACTTCGCGCTGCAAGGCGGTGGCGCGCATGGCGCTTTCACTTGGGGGGTGCTCGACCGCCTGCTCGAGGAGCCGTGGCTGCGCATCGACGGCATCTCGGGCACGTCGGCGGGAGCGATGAATGCCGCGGTGCTGATCGACGGCCACGCCGACAAGGGCGCCGACGGCGCGCGCGCCGCGCTGGAAAATTTTTGGCAACGGGTATCGCGGGCGGCGCAGTTGAGCCCGCTGCGGCGCACTCCGCTCGACGTGCTGTTGGGCCGTTGGACGCTCGACCATTCGCCGGTCTTCGTCGCGATGGACCTGATGGCGCGCTTGTTCTCGCCCTACGATCTCAGCCCAGGCGGCGCAAATCCCTTGCGCAATATCCTGGCCGAGACCGTCGATTTTGAACGGCTGGCGCAAGCGTCGATCAAGCTCTTCGTCACCGCGACGAATGTCCGCACGGGACGTGGCCGGGTCTTCCGAAACAGCGAAATCACGCCGGACGTGCTGCTCGCGTCGGCCTGCCTTCCCACGCTGTTCCAGGCCATCGAGATCGATGGCGAAAGCTACTGGGACGGCGGTTATTCCGGCAATCCCACCATTACGCCGCTGGTGCGGGAATGTAACTCCAAGGATACGATTCTCGTTCAGATCAATCCGGTCGAGCGGCCGGGATTGCCGCGCTCCGCCCGCGACATTCTCAACCGGCTCAACGAGGTTTCGTTCAACGCCGTGCTGCTGAAAGAGTTGCGCATGATCGCGCTGCTGCGCCAAGTCGCACAGCCAGATAATTCCGAGAGCGCCAAATGGGCGGACATGCGCATCCACCGCATCTCCAGCGACGTGATGGTAGAGCTCGGCTATTCCTCGAAGCTGAACGCCGAGTGGGAGTTTCTCTGCATGTTGCGCGATGAGGGGCGCCGCGCCGGCGACGCGTTCCTGCGAGCCCATCACCAGGATCTGGGCCTGCGCTCCACCTTCGACCTCGACGCGTTGCTTGAAGGCGTCTGACACGATGGGTGGTTTGACACCCCGGGCGAGACCTGCATGACCAGCCGCGCGGTACCGACCATGTTGGGACTGAGCACCGCGGTCCTGGTTCTTTCCGGGCTCTACTTCGCGCGCTCGATTCTCGCGCCGGTCGCATTCTCCCTCTTCGTCATCGCCATCGTCTGGCCGTTCCAGCGCGCGCTCGAAGCTAGAATCCCGAAACTGCTGGCGCTTGTTGTCGCGCTGGTCGCGACCCTCGTGGTCGTCACCGTGCTCGGCGTCTTGATCGTATGGGCGTTCGGAGCGGTCGGGCGCTGGCTGATCGACAACGCGCTGCGATTGCAAGCACTCTACATCCAGTCAACAGACTGGCTCGAGGAGCACGGCATCCTGGTCACGAGCCTGCTGGTCGAGAATTTCAACGCGGGCTGGCTCATTCGCGCGGTGCAGGAGATCGGCATCAGACTGCACGGCCTGGTGACATTCGTCGTCATCACCTTCGTGTTCACGGCTCTCGGCCTGCTCGAGGTCGACATCGCTAGGAAAAACATCGAACGCCTCGGCAACAAAGACGCCGCGCAAACCATCCTGCAGGCGAGCACGCAAATCGCGGGCAAGTTCCAAAAATACATGCTCGTCCGCAGCGAAATGAGCGTGCTGACCGGCCTGGTGGTGTGGGGGTTTACCCTCCTCGCCGGTCTCGAACTGGCGACGGCATGGGGCGTGATCGCGTTCGTGTTGAACTACATTCCGTTTATCGGTCCTCTGGTCGCGACCGTGTTTCCGACCCTTTTCGCGCTGGCGCAGTTCGGGTCGTGGCAATTGGCCGTCGTCGTATTTTTGGCCCTCAACCTCATCCAGTTCCTGATCGGAAGCTACCTGGAGCCGCGCATCGCCGGCGCCGCCCTCTCCGTCTCGCCGTTCCTGGTTCTGTTCGCGGTTTTCTTCTGGGCCTTTCTCTGGGGCATCCCCGGAGCATTCATCGGCGTGCCCATTGTGATCGCAGGCCTCACCTTGTGCGAACAGCGGGAGTCCACGCGATGGATCGCGACGCTTCTGTCGGGGCGTGAGCGACGCTAGTGTCCCGATTCCGAAGTTCGCAAGTCTTGCGGCGCACTCTCGTGCGAACTTCGGGATCAAAGGGACACTAGCAAGCTTATGACTCTCTAGTATGGTTTTTGGATTTGAAGTTCCTATGCGAGCTCGCTTCATACTCGTAGGAACTTCAAATCCGCCACACTAGCGGGAGCTCGGTTCTCCTTCGACGGTGATCCGCTGCGGCCGCAGCAATCTGAGCCGTCGATCGGATCCCACGGCCAACGTGTGGATGTAGAAACACGTGGTCGCGTCGTCAGTCGCCTCCATGACCGGCGACGGCGCGGAAAGAATGGGGATGCCGCCGCATTCCCCGATCCAGTCGATGTGCCGGTGACCGTGCATCAGGACCGCCCGGCCGGCGAGCGGCTTGAGCCGCCGAACGAACCAATTGCCGTTGATCAGGGCCGTCCCGACCCGCTCGGATAGCGCCTTCGCCGCCCTCGGGTACTCGACCACGTGATGGTGGAGAGCGACGACCCAACACGCACGCGGATACTGCGTCCGGGCGATGTCCAGGCCGCGCGCCTGATCGGCCGAGATCATCCCGAGCGCATTGGTGAAGGAGAAGTGCGTGTCGGCGTTCGAATCGAGCAGGACGATCCCCAGCCCGTCGTCGGAATCGGGCGGCAGCACCATCGGAAACACGCTAGTCCACAACTCAGTCAGACGTTTCGACAACCACGGCCTGCCGACGTCGGCGAACCTTGCCATTTCCTTGAGATGCGGCTTGAGCGTGGACGCAAGGGTGGCACCCACACGTCCGCCCGCGCGATCCACCACGCGCACGCGCTCGCCCTGGACGGCCACCATCGCCGACAGCACTCGCAACTTCCGCAGCCGCTTGTTCGGGCTGGTGGGCAGGTCGAGGCGCGCCGGATTAGCGCGGTCGACGATGTTCAGGTCGTGGTTGCCGGGAATGATCAGCATGCGTTCGGCGAGGGTCGGATGACGCGAAACGGCGTCTAGGAATTCGGCCCACTCGCTCGAGCGACCGGCATCGGTCATGTCGCCGCTCACCACGATGGCGTCGAGCGGGTCGCTTGCATGCAGCATCTCCAGCTGCGCGAGCAGCCGTCTCAGGCGCCCGTTGCCGCGGGGCCCCGACCGGCCACTTTCTAAGCGGAAGCCGTAGCGTTCGCCCACGACGTGCACGTCGGACAAATGCGCGATGCGCCACGTGCGGCCATCGGCGGGGCCTTCATCGAAATGCTCGAGGTCGCGGGGCTGGGCCATGATCGCATCGGCGATCCCCCAGATCAGCGCGGCCGCCGCGAGATACCCAGCGACCAGCACGACGGTATTGGCCAGCGCCACCGCTGCCAGGTGGCTCGGAGATCCCACCCCTGCTGCGCCGCGCAACAGATCCGCATGTGGCAAGACCGCCGCCACCACCAGCAGCGCGACGGCGCAGATCATGCCGCCGGAGACCACGGCTGCGGCCGCGCGCAGTCTCGCCCGCTGCGTCCCGGTTGCCGCTACTGGCAGCAATCGCTCGGCGAGCTGGCGTAGCGCCTCGCGGCAAATCGCGTAGGCCGGCTGGACGAGGAGCGAATTGAAGGACCAGAAACTGTTCTCGGCCAGTCGGAACAACGGACGTCCGCCAAAACCAGCCGACGGCGGCGACGATCGCGAGCAGGATCGCAGGCCAAAAGCCCGTGAGCGCGGTTGCCAATTTGCCCGAAAGCTTGCCGAACCAGATCGCCGCAAGGATCGGCGCGATCCCGAGCGTCAAAGCCGGCACGGCGACCAGGAGAGTGAAGGCCACCGCCAGCTTCGGCAGACTGATCTCCGCGAACAGGCTGCCGGCGAGCGACAGCAGCGAGCGGCGCTTGGAGCTCGAAGCGTCATCCTCGATGTCGCCGCGGCGAGGATCGATGGCCGGCCTCAAGCGGATCCTCCTAAGGCGTGCGACGGCCCCGGCGCCTTCGCGCACGACAAGCGCAGCCGCGCTTCGAGAGTACGCGCATTCCGCTGCGATCGCTTAGGCGTCCAGCGCGCTGCCCCGGCCGGTGCCGAGCCCGCGCATGAAGCGGTTGCGGATGAGAGGGGGGTCGCGCACCGTTTGCCCGATCCCAGGCTTGTCGTCGATCTTCGCCGCCAGCAGCACCGGCCCGCCGTCATCGAAGCGCCGCGACACCAATTGCTCGAAGTGGCGCTCGTCGCGCACCCACTGGCTGTTAGCGATTCCGGCGCCGCGCGCGATGGCCACGATGTCGGCGCTGCTCGCGGTCGCGGCCGCCTGCTTGCCGGTGATCTGGTAGATGCCGTTGTCCATGATGACGATGGTCAGGTTGCGCGGCTTGACCATCCCGATCGTGGTCAGGCATCCGAGCGCCATCAAGATCGAGCCATCGCCCTCGAGCGCGATGACGCCGCGCTCGGGCTGGGCGAGCGCAACGCCGAGCGCGATCGGGCAAGCCAGCCCCATGCTGCCGAGCATGTAGAAGTTCTGCGGGCGGTGACCGGCCGCATAGAGATCGAAGTTGGTGTTGCCGATGCCCGCGACCACGGCTTCGTCGCGGGCAAGCTTCGCCACCAGACGCTTCGTCAGGTCGGCGCGGTTGAGCACCTTGACGGCCGGAGCATCGATCGTTGGGGCGGCCACGATTGCGATCTCCCTCACTTCAATTTGGCTGCCGCCGCCGGATTTCCGCCGGTGAGAAGCGGCGACAGGATGAAGACCACCGGGCTTTGCGTGGTGAAAGCTTGCTTGATCGACTTGTCGACGATCAAAGGCATTGTGGCCTCGTCGGTCAGCGTGTGATGCACGACCGCGATGGCGTCGAGCGTCGGCCGCATGGTGCGGGCGACCGTGACTTGGCCGATGTTGAATTCACCCAAAGTGCCGCGCTCCGACCCACGATGATCGCCGGAATCTGGTACGGCACGATCAGCGACGCGAGCGCGTTCGCAATGAGCGCGAAGCCGCTCGTCTGCATCATCACCACGCCGCGCAGACCGCCCATATAGGCGCCGGCCAAGGTGCCGACGGCCTCGTCCTCGCGGGTTGCGCCGATCGACATGAAGTAGTTGTCGGCGGCCGCACCGCTGATCAGCGGGGTGAGCACGTTGTCGGGGACGTAGGTGACGAGCCTGACGTCGTTCTCCTTCAGCGTGCGGAGAAAGCTATCCGCCCAAGTCATTTGCGTATCGTCATTTGCGTATCGTCATTTGCGTATCGTCATTTGCGTATCGTCATTTGCGTATCGTCATTTGCGTATCGTCATTTGCCTATCGTCACTCGTGTGCCGTTGTGCGTCACCATCCGCAAAGCCGGCCGCTTGACCCCTAGCCCATCTGCGTTGCGGTTGCAAAGATGGAGGAGAATGCGAGGATGCGCCACGTGGCGCGCGCGGCAGCCGAGACGGCGCGAGGGCGGAAGGCTTGCGGCAAAAGGACTTGAGACAAGAAGACTTCACACAAGAAGACTTGACACAAGAAGACTTGGGAGGACCCACCATGCGCGGGACTTCCATCCTGCTCGCCGCCTTGGTTGCGGCGCTCCTTCCAGCGGCCCTTGGGCCGGCGGCGGCAGAGACCTATCCGGCGCGCCCGATCACGCTCGTCGTTCCGTTCGCGCCCGGCGGCAGCGCCAGCACCGTGGCGCGCAGCGTCGCCGACAAGATGAGCGAGACGCTCGGACAGCAAATCGTCATCGACAACCGCGGCGGCGCCGGCGGGACGGTCGCGACGCGCGCGGTCGCAAAGGGCGCGCCCGACGGTTACACCATCGTGGTGGCCACCAGCGCGACGGTCGGGACTTCGCCCAGCCTGCTTCACAATCTCGGCTACGACCCGCGCAAGGACCTCGATCCGATCGGCCTGATCGCGGCCACGCCCAACGTGATCGTCGTGCATCCGAGCGTCCCCGCCCGCTCGCTGGCCGAGCTGATCAAGATCGACAAGGAGACCGCCACTCCCATTCCCTACGGCTCGCCCGGCACCGGCACGCTCAATCACCTCACGGTCGAGCTCCTCGCCTATCGGACCGGCATGAAGCTTTCCCATGTTCCGTACAAGGGCGCCGCGCCGGCGCTCAACGACTTGCTCGGCGGCCATATCCGCGTGCTGATCAGCGCGATTCCGAACGCCCACAGCCACATCGTCGCCGGCACCATCCATGGGCTCGCGGTGACCGGCGCCAAGCGTTCGGCGCTGATCCCGGCGGTGCCGACATTCGCGGAGGCGGGGCTTGCTGGCTACGACGTGCCGCTGCGATGGGGCCTCGCCGCGCCGGCGGGGACGCCGCGCGCCGTCATCGACACGCTCAACCGGGCGCTCAACGCTGCGCTCATGACCGAGGAGGTGCGTGGGCGCCTTGCCGTCGAAGGCGCCGAGCCGCAGCCCACCACGCCCGAGGTGTACGCCGCCATCATCGACCGCGAGCTGACGATGTGGTCCGACCTGGTGAAGGCCGTCGGCATCAACCCGGAATGACGGATCAAGGATAACTTTCCGCTTGCGCGGGAATGAGCGGTAGAGAAGGCGATGGGGGGAACGCGAATGCCAAGGCCGAGGCCTCGACTTGACGTGTTGGTGGCGGCAGCGCTGATCGCCGCGCTCGCGACGTCGGCCGCGCCGGCATGCGCGGCAGGCAGCCAAATCTGTGCGACAACTTGAGGGAATCTTAAGATGCAGTTCCACTTCACCGAAGAGCAGCAGGCCTTCGCCGACTCGGTTCGCCGTTTCGCGCTCGCGCACGTCGAAAAGGATGCGCTCAAGCGCGCCCACGACCCGCGCTATCCGTTCGACGTCGCGAAACTCATGAGCGCGCACGGTCTCATGGGCATCAGCCTTCCCGAGGCCGACGGCGGCCAGGGCGGCACGTTGATGGACGCAGTGATCGCCATCGAGCAGGTCGCCGCCGTCTGCCCGCGCAGCTCCGACGTGGTGCAGTTCGGCAATTTCGGACCGATCCGCACCTTCGCCGAATATGGAACGCCGCAACAGAAGGCGCGTTGGCTGCCCGACCTCCTGCAGGGACGCATGGTGATGAGCCTCGGCATCACCGAGCCCGACGCCGGCTCCGCGGCGACCGACCTCAAGACCAGCGCGAAGCCGGACGGCTCGCATTTCGTCATCAACGGCAGCAAGGTGTTTTCCAGCTTCAGCCCGGACGCGGCGATTTTCCTGATCTATGTGCGCTACGGGCCGGGGCTCGGCGGCATCGGCTCGGTGATCGTCGAGCGCGGCACGCCGGGCTTTGCGATCGGCCAGCCCTCGCGCTTCATGAGCGGCGAGGAGTGGTGCGAACTCCATTTCGACAATTGCCGTATTCCGGCGGAGAACGTCCTGCTCGGACCCGGCGGTTTCAAGAAGCAGATGGCGGGCTTCAACATCGAGCGCCTCGGCAACACCGCGCGCTCGCTGGCGTTCGGGCGTTATGCCTTCAACAAGGCGCGCGAGCATGCATCGACCCGCCGGCAGTTCGGCCGCCCGCTGTGCGAGTTCCAGGGCTTGCAATGGAAATTCGCCGACATGGCGATCAGGCTCGAAGGCGCGCAGCTTCTGCTCTACCGCGCGGCGGCCAATGCCGACCGCGGTCTGCCCTCCGCCTACGAGACCGCCATTGCCAAGGCAGCCTGCAACCAGGCGGGCTTCGAAGCGGCGAGCGAAGCGGTCCAGATCATGGGCGCGATGGGCTACAGCCAGGAGAGCCTGGTGGAATGGTGCATGCGGCGCTGCCGCGGCTGGATGATCGCCGGCGGCTCGATCGAAATCCTCAAGAACCGCATCGCCGAGCACCTTTTCGACCGCCGGTTCGATCAGCGCGGGCCCAAGCCCGCCGAAGCGGCGGAGTGATTCTGACGGTGGCGCTTCCAGAGCTTACCAACTCGAATCTTCGCGACGCGCTGTTCTCTCCGCGCTCCGTCGCCATCGTCGGGCAGTCGGACGACGCCAGCAAGGCCGCGGGCCGGCCGCTGAAATTTCTCCGGCGCATTGGCTATGCCGGCCGCATCTACCCCGTCAATCCGCGGCGCGACACCGTGCTCGGCGAGCGCGCCTGGCCTGCGCTCGCGGCGCTGCCCGAGCCGCCCGAGCACGCCTATATCGTGACGCCCACGGAGGCCGCGGTCGCGGCGGTCGAGGAATGCGGCCGGCTCGGCGTCAAGGTCGCGACCGTGCTGGCCGACGGTTTCGCGGAAGCCGGCGCCGAAGGGATAGCGCGCGAAGCGCGCCTGCGCGAGACCTGCGCGCGCACCGGCATCCGCATCGTCGGGCCGTCGAGCCTCGGCGTGGTCGACTTGCGCACGCGGGTCATGCTGACGGCAAACGCTGCCTTCGACGAGAAGGATTTTCCGCTCGGGCGCATCTTCGCCGCCTCCCACAGCGGGAGCATGATCGGCGCGCTGATGTCGCGCGGCAAGGCGCGTGGCACGGGCTTTGCCGGCTTCGTTTCGGTCGGGAACGAGGTCGATCTCTCGCTCGGCGAAATCTGCGCGGCGACCCTCGATGATCCCGACATCGACGGTTACATGCTCTTTCTCGAGACCATGCGGCACGCCGATACGCTACGGCGCTTTGCGCTTTCGGCGGCCGAGCGCGGCAAGCCGATCATCGCCTACAAGCTCGGCCGTTCGGACGCCGCGCGCGAGCTTGCGGTCTCGCACACCGGCGCGCTCGCGGGCGAGGACGACATCGCCGATCAATTTCTCAAGTCCTGTGGCATTGCGCGGGTCGATACGCTCGAGGGCCTGATCGAGGGCCTGCCGCTGCTCTCGCGCGTGCCGGCCGCAGCCCGCGGCGGGCGCAAGCGCGTCGGCGTGGTGACGACCACGGCCGGCGGCGCGACCATGGTGGTCGACCCGCTCGCGAGCCGCGCCGTGACCGTCGAGCCGGCAAGCGCGGCGACCTTGGCGCGGCTTGCCGCGGCGGGCATCGAGGTCAAGCCCGCGCGGCTCGTAGATCTCACCATTGCCGGAGCGCGCTACGAGACGATGAAAGCCGCGCTCGATATTCTCACGGCCGCGCCGGAATTCGACCTCGTGCTCGCGGTCATCGGCTCGTCCGCGCGCACGCAGCCACAAACGACGGTGCGGCCCGTCATCGACAGCGCGGGCGCGGCAAGGCCGCTCGCGGCGTTCGTCGTACCGGAAGCACCGGAGGCATTAGCAATGCTCAGCCGCGCGGGCGTGCCGAATTTCCGCACGCCGGAGGCGTGCGCCGACGCCATCGCCGCGGCGCTATCGCGACAACCGCCCCTGCCGTTGCCTGCGCGCTCGGCTGCGCCGGTCGCGAGCGGCGGGCCGATCCTCGACGAGTTCGCAGCCGGTGCGCTGCTCGACCGCCTCGGCATCTCGCGCGCGCCGTCGGTTGTGCTCGAGGTCGGCATCGCAGCGGCGCCGCCCCTGCCCTTCGCCTATCCGGTCGCGGTCAAGGTGCTGTGCGTCGAGATCGCGCACAAGACCGATGTCGGCGGCGTCGCGCTTGGTGTCGCCGATGGCGAGGCGCTGCTTGCGGCGATCCAAAACATCGCCGCGACCGTCGCCGAACGAAGGCCTGGCGCACGCGTCGCCCGCGTGCTGGTGCAGCCCATGGTGTCCGGCCTCGGCGAGGTCCTCTTGGGCTATCGCGTCGATCGCGACGTTGGAGCGCTGATCATGGTGGCGGCCGGCGGCGTGCTCACCGAGATCGCGCGCGATCGCAGCCTGCGCCTCGCGCCGATCAATCTCGCCACCGCGCACGAGATGATCGCCGAGGTCCGCAGCCTCATTGCGCTCGCCGGCTACCGCGGCAGGCCCGCGGGCGATCTCGACGCGCTCGCGCGGGCGATGGTCGCGCTCTCCCAGCTCGCCGACGATGCCAACATCGCCGAGGCGGAAATCAACCCGCTGATCGTGCGGCCGGCGGGAGAGGGCGTCGTCGCCGTCGATGCTCTGGTGAAGCTTGCGGGGAACGCATAGGCTTCGAGCCTTCCCGCGGTCGCCGCGTCCCCGAGAGGCAACCCCATGGTCCACGCCGAAACCCTGCAGACGCTCCATCCCGCCGCCGGAGCGACCGCGGCCGTCGTCGAATTCGTCGGCGAACTCCGTCATGCCGCCCTCCCCCATGAGGTGCGCCACTACGCGCGGCGCCATCTGCTCGACACCGTCGGCGTCATGATCGCGGGCGCGGGCGGCGAGGTCGCGACTCGCGCCGAAGCCGTGCTCGCGGCGGTGCGCCCGGCCGGCCGCATTCCGGTGCCTGGCCGCGCGCGGCGGGCCGACCTCATCGACGCCGCTTTCCTCGGCGGCACCGCCGCCCACGGCATCGAACTCGACGACGGCTTCCGGCAGGGCTCGGTGCATCCTGGCTGCGTGGTGGTGCCGGCCGTGCTGGCACTCGGCTACGACCGACACGCCAATGGACGAGCGCTCATGGAGGCGATCGTCGCCGGCTATGAGGCCGTGATCGCCATCGGCCGCGCCTGCCATCCCGATCTGCGCCAGCGCGGATTCCATCCGACCGCCGCGGTCGGCGTGTTCGGCTCGGTCGCGGCCGCCGGCAAGATGCGCGGCCTTTCAGCCGACGCGCTCGCGAACGCGCTCGGGCTTGCCGCGTCGAGCGCCGCGGGGTTGTTCGCCTTCGTCAATGGCGGCGGCGATATCAAGCGGCTGCATGCCGGCCACGCCGCGCGGGAGGGCCTGCAGGCGGCGCTGCTGGCGGAGCAAGGCGTCGAAGGCCCGCCCGACGTGATCGAGGCGCGCGACGGCTTCATGCAAGCCTTCGCCTTCGGCCGCGCCGACAAGGCACGCGCCGCGCTGGCGAGCGAAGCGAGCGGCCAGCGCGGCCACTCTAAAAGTGCGCGCGCCGGACACTCGCCTGAACCGGGCTCGTCGGCGCGCGTCGCGCTGGCGAGCGAAGCGAGCGGCCAGCGCGGCCACTCTAAAAGTGCGCGCGCCGGACACTCGCCTGAACCGGGCTCGTCGGCGCGCGCCGCGCTGGCGAGCGAAGCGAGCGGCCAGCGCGGCCACTCTAAAAGTGCGCGCGCCGGACACTCGCCTGAACCGAGCTCGTCGGCGCGCGCCATCGCGCTGCCGCCTGCGGCGCCGTTCGGCATCACCGATTGCTACATCAAGCCCTATCCCTGCTGCCGGCACATCCAGCCTGCGGTCGAGGCGCTCATCGGCCTCATCAACGACGAGGCCATCTCGAGCGACGAGGTTGAGCGCATCGAGGTTGCGACCTATCGCATCGCCGCCGAGCACGCCGAGACCGGATGGGATGATTTCGCCAGCGCCCAGCTCAGCTTTCCCTATCTGATGGGGCTCGCGCTCAAATTCCGCGCCGTCAAGTTCGAGCATTTTTCCGAGCAGACGCGGCGCGATCCCGCGTTCGCCGCCATCGCCCGCAAGCTTAGCGTGACGGCGCCGCCGGACATCGATCGCCTCTATCCGCAATTGCGCCCGGCGCGGGTGACGGTGACGACCGCGCGCGGCAGCTTTACGCGCCAGGCCGACGAGGCGCTCGGCTCGCGCATCGTGCCGCTCGACGACGCCGGGCTCACGGCGAAGTTTTTCGATCTCGTCGGCCCGGTGCTCGGCGCCGCGCGGGCGAAGGAACTGGGCGAGCGGCTGTGGTCGCTCGATGAGATCAGCGACGTCGCGCCGCTCGTGGAATCGATGGCGAAGCCGGCGTAGGTACGGGTGGCTTAGACCGATGACGCAAGCTCGGTTGGCCCTCTCTCCCATAGGGAGAGGGAGCGCACCGAGTTCATGGCGCGTCCGTCAGCGGTATTTCGGAAACAGGGCGAGCGCGTTGGCGCGGTCGATTTGCGCGCGCCGCGCCTGCGAAAGGAACCCGGACTCGTAAGTCTTGATCATCTCAGCGATGACGCGCGGATTGGCGAAGGGGTAGTCGGTGCCGAACACGACGCGCTCCGGCAAGGCGACGTGATCGAGCGAGCCGAAGGTCTGTTCCCCGGGCGAGAGCGCATTGTCGTACCAGAAATGCTTGAAGCCGGCGTAGACCTGCTCGCGCGCGAGCTGCGGCAGGCGCGGGTCGATCATCGGCGACACCGAAAGCCGCCAGGCGAAATAGGGCGCGAGCCCGCCGGCGTGGGGTAAAATGAAACGAACGCGCGGGAAACGCTCGATCGCGCCGGAGAAAATCAGGTTCACCGCCGCGCGCGTGGTGTCGAACAAGTACTCCATCATGAAGGCGGGCCAAGGCAGCGCGAGCCCCTTGCTCGAGGGATGTAGGCCGGGATGGACGAACACGACCGCGCCGCGCTCGTTCAGCATCGCAAGCAGAGGATCGAACCGCGGATCGCCGAGGAAATTTTCGCCGTAGCTCGCAAACAGCGAGACGCCGTCGAACTTGAGCACGTCGAGCGAATGGGCGATCTCCTCAAGCGCGCCCTCCCTGCTCCACATCGGCACGGTGCCAAAAGCGCCGAAGCGTGTGGGCCAGCGCGCGATGAGCTCGGCGGCGTAGTCGTTGCAGCGCCGGGCCAGCGCCTGCGCGCTCGCCGCGCTGCCGAAGCCGACGCCAGGCTGCGCCAGCGACGTGAGCGCGAGCTCGATGCCGTGCGCATCCATCAAGTCGAGCGCGAGTTGCGGCGTCCAGTCGGGATATTTGCCGATGGCCGGGCCTCTTCCCGCCGCGTAGACCGCCTCTCGATAGAACGGCGGGATGAGGTGGAAGTGAACGTCGATCCTGCGCGGTGATGCCATCATTGCCTCCCGCGCGCTACCCTCACCCGCTCGTGTTGAATTTTGCAAGCGCTCATGCCTCTATGCGCAGCGCAAACGCGGGAGGACAACCGTGCCCTGGATGGACGCGAACGGCATCAGCATCCACTTTGAGCTTGCCGGACAGGGGCCGTCAGTCGTGCTGTTGCATGAGATGGGGGGCACGCTCGACAGCTGGGACGGCATTGTTCCCGCCCTGAGCGAGCGTTTCCGCACGCTGCGCTACGACCAGCGCGGTTCGGGGGTCTCGGAGAAGGTGCGCCAACCGATCACCACCGAAATCCTGGTCGAGGACCTCGAAGCCGTGCTGCAAGGCAGCGGCCTCGCCGCGCCCTACCACTTCGTCACCGTCGCCGCCGCCACCATGCAGGCGCTGATCTACATGACCCGGCATCCCGACCGCATCGCGAGCTTCGTGTTCTGCAATCCATTCACCGGCGCCGATCCCAGTCGCGTGGCCGCGCTCGAAGAGCGCGCGGGCCTGGCCGAGCGCGAAGGCTTGCGCAAGGCCATTCCGGTGACGCTCGACAAGTCCTGGCCGGCCGACATCGGCGACCGCGCCGCTTACGCGGCCTATCGCGGGCGCTATCTCGCCCATGATCCGGTGTGCTTCGCCGCGATGAACCGCTCGATCGTCCGGCCCAATGTGACGCATCTCGCGAAAGACATCCGGCGGCCGACCATGGTGGTCGCCGGCCGCTTCGACCAGGTGCGTCCGCCGGCCGCCAGCGAGCAGTTCGCGCGGACAATTCCCGGCGCGCGCTTCGAATTGATCGACGCCGTGCACATGATGCCGGCGCAGGCGGGAGGGGCGCTGCTCGCGCTGCTGCAGGACTTTTTAGGCGCGCAGGCTGCATCCGCGACCCAACAACGCGCCGGTTAGAGGGACGCCGCCGTCATGAAGATCAAGGCCAACGGGATCAGCATCAATTACCAAGTGGACGGGCCCGACGGCGCGCCCTGGCTCGTGCTCAGCAACTCGCTCGCTACCAATTTGGCCATGTGGGACGACCAGGTGCGCGAGCTTGGCCGCGCGTTTCGCGTGCTGCGCTACGATCAGCGCGGGCACGGCACGACCGAGGCGCCC
>JBKOXY010000453.1:0-6267 GCA_046725125.1 Pseudomonadota bacterium
CCGGCGAAATTCTCATCGAGATCGCGGCCTGCGGTGTCTGCCGGACCGATCTGCATGTGGTCGACGGCGAGTTGCCAAACCCTAAGCTTCCGATCGTGCCCGGCCATGAGATCGTCGGGCGCGTCGCCGCCATGGGGGCGAAAGTCGCAGGACTGGCCATAAGCGAGCGCGTCGGGGTCCCTTGGCTCGGCTCGACCTGCGGCGCCTGCCCTTATTGCCGCAGCGGCCGAGAGAACCTGTGCGATCGGCCGCTATTTACCGGCTACACGCGCGACGGCGGCTATGCCACGCATGCGCTCGCCGATGCGCGCTACTGCTTCCCCCTTCCGGAGCGGCGGGATGACGCCGAGGTCGCGCCGTTGCTATGTGCCGGTCTCATCGGCTGGCGCAGCTACCGCATGGCGGGCGCAGGGGAGACGACAGGCGCCAAGGGGACGGGCCCACAGGCGCTCGGCCTCTACGGGTTCGGTGCCGCCGCGCACATTCTGGCCCAGGTCGCGGCTTGGCAAGGCCGGCGCGTCTATGCCTTTACCCGCAGCGGCGATGACGCCGCGCAAGCATTTGCAAAATCTCTCGGTGCGGTCTGGGCCGGCGGCTCAGACGAGATGCCGCCTGAGCCGCTCGATGCCGCGATCATTTTTGCCCCGGTCGGCGCGCTTGTTCCGATGGCGCTAAAGGCGGTGAAGAAGGGCGGCCGCGTCGTCTGCGGCGGCATCCATATGACGGACATTCCGAGCTTTCCCTATCGGCTGCTCTGGGAGGAGCGGCAGGTCGTTTCGGTCGCGAACCTCACACGGGCGGATGCGCGCGAATTCTTGACGCTGGCGCCGCAGGCGGGCGTGAAGAGCGAGGTGACGCGTTATCCGCTCGAGGCAGCCAACGAGGCGCTTGCCGATCTGCGCGAAGGCCGCCTGCAAGGCGCGGCCGTGCTGATACCGTAATTGCGGATGTGCGAAACGTCGCGATAGCGGCGGGCAGCCGTGTGGGCGCCCGCCAGCGCGGGTGGTCGTCATGCCGTTTTCGCCGGCGCTGACTACGGCGACGGCAGCGCCGGCTCGGCATGACCGATCGCGCGCTTGATCGAGGGAAAGCGCAGGCGCAGCGCGCGCTCCACCTCGTCGACCTTGTCGTGCACGTCCGCCACTTTCAGCGCGGGATCGACGAGGCAATGGAAATTGACGATCTCGCCGTCATCGGCTGCGCGCACGCGCACGTCGTGGATCGCGCCGACCAAATCGACCTTGGTCGCGATCTCGGTCAATGCGTCGCGCACCGCCGCGATGCGCTTGGCCGAGGCGTCGTGGCCGGGCTCATCGACCGATTGCAGGGGCTCGATATGGGTCTCGACCTCCACCCCCGGCCCCAGCTCGTCGCGGATGGCGTCTTCGAGCCCGGTCGCGATATCGTGCGCCGCGGCGAGCGAAAGGGTACCGTCGACTTCGAGATCGAGCGAGACCGCAAGTCGTCCCTCGAGCGCGTGCACGGTGACATGGTGAACCGCGAGCGCGCGGTTGCGTGCGATCACCATGACCCGCTCGAGTATGGTCTCGTCGTCGAGCGCGCGCGGCTGGGTGGTCACCGTCACCTCGGCGGCGGGACTATCGGCGCGCACCGTCTCGACGATGCGATCCTTGAGCGCCGCCACGCGGTCGAGCGGCAGCGTGCGGCTGGCTGCGACGACAAGGTCGACGAACAGCACCTCGCCCACCTGCCGCGCGCGCAGCCCTTCGACCCCGACGACGCCGGGAATGCGCATGACGGCGGTGCTGATTTTGTCGGCGGCTCCGGCCGGGGCGGTGTCGGTCAGCGTGTCAATGGTGCGCCGGCCGAGCCGCCAGCCGGCGATGCAAATCATCACCGACACGGCCATCGCCGCCACCGAGTCGGCCCAGGCATAGCCGAGCGCAATGCCCAACAGGCCGACCAGCACTGCCAGCGACGACCACATGTCGGAATCGAAGTGCAGCGCGTCTGCTGCGAGCGCATGGCTCGACGTCCTTTCCGCCGTTCGATAGAGCACGCGTGCGCGGAAAAAATCGACGACGATGGAGAGCGCGATCACGGCAAAGGCCCATAGCGTTGCCTCCACCTCCGGCGGCTGGGCGCTCATGAGCCGTTTAATCGCCTCCCAAATCACCACGCCGGCGAGAACGAACAGCAGCGCCGTCTCGATAAGCGCGGTAACGCTCTCGACTTTGCCATGGCCGTAATGATGCTCGGCGTCGGCAGGTTTGCCCGAAGTCCGCACCGCGAAATAGGTCATCACGGTGGCGCCGAGGTCGATCAGAGAATGGGCCGCCTCCGAGAGGAGCCCGAGTGAGCCGCTCATGACCCCGACGACGGCCTTGGCCGTCGTCAAACCCGCCGACGCGGCGATCGAAGACAGTGCGACCTTCTGCTTGATGTCCGCCATCACGCGCCTCCGCGCCGCGACCGGTAGCGATCAGGGCTGTGGACGTCAATGCAGCGGAACCACGTCCGCTGCTTTGTCCCTTGTGGTCTTGTGCCTCGTGGGAATGCAAACGATTTGCATGTGAGGGCGTGACCGCCACCAGGCGCAAGAACGCTTGGATTCCAATTCCTCTCGCTCGAGGCCGGACCTTCCACGACCGAACAGCGTGAAGGTTGCTTCGGCGCTCCCGCCCGTCATGTGCGCGCCGTGCGCGCGCAGGACGTCAACGCCAGCGAACGCCTTTCCATTTGCGCCAGGATGATCGTAGAAGAACAAGCGCATGGAGGAAGCGCCTAAAACCGAGTTGCGCCGCCGTTCCAATCTCGGGTCAGGGCGAAAATGCGAATAAAATGAATGGCTTAGATCACAAATTCTGCATCGCCCCGATGATGGAGTGGACCGACCGGCACTGCCGGTTCTTCCATCGCCTGCTCACGCGCCGCGCCCTGATCTACACCGAGATGATCACCACCGGCGCGGTGCTTCACGGCGAGCGCGCGCGGCTCCTGGCGCACGATTCAGCCGAGCATCCGGTTGCGCTCCAGCTCGGCGGCTGCGATCCGCGGCAGCTCGCCGAGTGCGCGCGCATCGCCGAAGAGTTCGGCTATGACGAGGTCAACCTCAATGTCGGTTGTCCTTCGGATCGCGTGCAGGTGGGCCGCTTCGGCGCCTGTCTGATGGCCGAGCCTGCGCTCGTCGGCGACTGCGTCGCCGCCATGACAGGCGCGGTCAAACTGCCCGTCACGGTCAAATGCCGTATCGGCATCGACGATCAGGATCCGGAGGAGGCGCTTGAAGCGCTCGCCTGCGCGGTCGAGCAGGCCGGCGTCGCCGCGCTGATCGTGCACGCGCGCAAGGCTTGGCTCGACGGTCTCTCGCCGCGCGAGAATCGGGACATCCCGCCGCTCGATTATGCTCGCGTCTACCGGCTCAAAGCCGCGCATCCTGGTCTTTACATCGTGCTCAATGGTGGCATCGCGGACATCGATCAAGCGCTGAAGCATCTGGGGCCGGTCGATGGCGTGATGATGGGACGTGCCGCCTACCAAGATCCGTGGCGTCTGCTCGCCGTCGACCCGGTGCTGTTCGGCGAGCCTGCGCCCTTTGCATCGCCGAAGGCGGCGGCCGAGGCTTTTATCCCCTATATCGAGCGCGAGCTTGCGCGCGGCACGCGGCTCAACGCCGTGGTGCGGCACGTCCTCGGCCTGTTCCGTGCCGTCCCCGGGGCGCGCGCCTTTCGTCGCCATCTGGCAACCGAGGCATCAAAACCGGCCGCGGGCGCTGCCGCGTTCCGCGAAGCGCTCGCTCTCGTCGTGGATATGAACGCGCGAATGGTGCACGGCGCCGCGGCTTGATCCATCCTTCGTTGCCTTCGGAGCATGACATGGTCTTGGGTGTGCCGGTGAGCGAGCTCGTACTGCTCGCGACTTTGATCATTGTCGCCGGATTCATCACAGGCATTCTCGCGGGGCTTTTCGGAATCGGCGGCGGCGCGCTCATCGTTCCGGTTCTATATGAAGTCTTTCGCGCGCTCGACGTGCCGAACGAGGTTCGCTTTCAGCTATGCGTCGGCACCTCGAGTGCAATCATCGTTCCGACCAATGTGCTTTCCTACCTCACCCATCGCGGCAAGGGCGCGGTGATGATGGATGTGGTGCGGGCATGGGCGGTGCCTGCGGTAGTTGGCGTTGCTACCGGCTCAGCCATTGCGGCCTTCGCACCCGCCGCAGCGCTCAAGCTCGCCTTCGTGCTGATCGCAAGCGTGATCGCTTTCAAGCTGTTGATCGGCCGCGATACTTGGCGGCTGGCGGACGATCTGCCGGGTCCGGCCGGCATGACGGCCTATGGCGTCTGCGTCGGGCTTGCCGCCTCGCTTATGGGCATCAGCGGCGGCTCGGTGTCCAACATGATTCTGACACTCTACGGCAAACCGATCCACCAGGCGGTCGCGACCTCGGCCGGCCTCGGTGTGCCGATCACGATCGTTGGCACGATCGGTTACGTCCTCGCGGGCTTGCCACAGCAGTCGCTGATGCCGCCACTCTCGCTAGGCTTCGTATCGCTGATCGGTTTTGCGCTGATGGCGCCCGTCTCGAGTTTCACCGCTCCATATGGCGCACGCTTGGCCCACGCGCTGTCGAAGCGTCGGTTGGAGGTTGCCTTCGGGTGCTTCTTGCTGGCTGTCTGCATTCGTTTTGCGGCGAGCCTGATCGGTTACGGATAGCCGCGCATCAGGAGCTTGTCGCCGCGCACCTCCCAGCTCTCCAGCCGGTTGAGGAAGGTCATGCCGAGCAGGCTCGTGCGCAGTTGCCCGGGTTGCGCGATGAGCGCCGGGACCGAGCGCTCGGTGATGCCGCCGATCGACAATCGGTCGAGCGTGACCGGCGCGGCGCGCGCGCGGCCGTTCGCGGTCTCGACATTGACGGAATAGGTGAGGACTTCGAGCGGGAGGCCCGCGGCCTTGGCGGCCTCGTGAGTGAGGACGACGGCGCTCGCGCCGGTGTCGAGCACCATGGGAATGTGCGCGCCGTTGACTTGCGCCGCCACCGAGAATCCTCCGCCGCTCGCGCGCGCGATTTCGACCGTCCGTCCCCTCGTTGCGGCACGACCCGGGATGAGCTCGGCGAGCACCCGCTCGCCGACCTCGCGCAGCTCGAAACGATAGGTGTATCCGAGCGCCAAGAGCGCCGCGACCATCACCCAGATGAGGGCGGATTCGAGCGCGTGGGAAAGCCGCTGCCGAAACAGCGTCAGCGCGATCAGGCCGACCAGCGCGAGAGCCATGATCTTCGTTTCGAGCGAAGAGCTATCGAACCGGGAGAGTTCCGCCAGCGCCGCTTCATTCTGCTGCAACACGAGCACGAGCAGCGCGATGGTCAGAATGGCAAGCAGGATCCAGAACAGGCGGCGCACGATGGTGTCCTTCAGCCCACCCCGGCGCGCGCGGTATGACGCCGGCCCAGCGCCGCGAGACGTCGCGGCAGCTGCGCCATGATGCGCACGCGCTCATCGGCGCCCATTCGCGTCCAGCCCTCGATTTCCGCAAGGCTGCGCCCGCAACCGATGCAAAGCGCCGAGATCGGATCGACTGCGCACACTTTGTTGCAGGGGCTTTCGATGTCGCTCATGGGGTCGTCGCGCAGATGCTGTGGGCAAGATAAAGGTCGCCGCGCGGAAGGCAAACTCCGTCGCCAACCGGACGTCCGCGTCGCCGCCGATGGGGGCCGCAACGGCGGCCGCCGATCGGCGAGCGCTTGACCGGGGCCCAATGGGCGTGATGGGGTGTAGGCGATGGAATATACAACTGATTGCGGCATTATCACATGTAGCCGGCGCCGAGCACGGGAGCCGACATGAAGCTTTACGACGGAGGTCGCGCGCCCAATCCCCGGCGCACGCGGATTTTTTTGGCCGAGAAGGGGATTACGTTGCCCATGGAGCAAGTCGATATCGGCGCCATGGCACAGAAGTCCTCGACCTACGCCGCGATCAATCCACTCAAGCGGGTCCCGGCGCTGGTGCTGGACGACGGCACGGTGATCACGGAATCGATCGCAATTTGCCGTTATTTTGAGGCGCTTAAGCCCGATCCGCCGCTGTTCGGGCGTGGTGCCTTGGAGGTCGCGCGCATCGAGATGTGGAATCGGCGCGTCGAACTGCATTTGCTGTTTCCGGTCTCTCATGTCTTTCGCAACTCGCACCCGGCAATGAAGGAGATGGAAGTGCCGCAGGTGCCCGCGTGGGCCGAGGCCAACAAGCCGCGCATTCTGGAGTTCATCGCCTTGCTCGACAGCGAGCTGCGGGATCGCCCGTTC
>JBKOXY010000250.1:0-9576 GCA_046725125.1 Pseudomonadota bacterium
CGCCGAGGCTGCCGATCGGCTCGCCGTTCACCTTGACGTTGGAGACGATGTAAATCTCCGGCAGGCCCTCGACGAAGCGGCGGCCGGTCTCCTGGATCGGGGCCCAGTCGAGATCCCCCAAGCGGCGGCTGAAGGCGATCAGCTCCTGATCACTGAGCGTCTGCTCGCGGATGAGCACGACCGAATGCTGGTGCCAGGCCTGCATCAGGCGCGCGAACGCTGCCTCGTCGAGGTCCCTGAGATCGACACCCCGCACCTCGGCGCCGAGCGCTCGGCCGGTCGGGATCACTGCGATCGCCCCGGCGGCGTGGCGTTGAGATGTCGCTGCAACGGTCAACGTCATCGCTGCCTCCAGCGTCCGTATCACGTGTCGAGAGCATAGCACCCGGCGCCCCTACGGCAACCGGGAGCGTCGCCGATGACGCAGATAACGAGTTTCGGCTTCACATTGTGGCCTGGGCGCTGCGGCGATCGCGCAATTCGAAATAGAGGTTGCGCGCATAGACGAAAACTCCGAATCCCTGGCCCAGGATGAAAACCGGGTCGCGGATATAGAGGGCGTAGAACAAGAGCAGCACGCCGCCGCCGATCGAGAAGAACCAGAAGGCGATCGGCATCACCATTTTTCCCGCGCGCTCAGAGGCGATCCACTGCACCACGAAGCGCATGGTGAACATGATTTGCGCCACATAACCGAGCAGCACCCACCACTGGAACTTGGCCACGAAGACCTCGTGCAGGTAGCTGCCGACCGCTTGTGAGAGATCAATCAGCATTCCGTTTCACCTCCGAGACGTGGGGCACGTGACGCCGGCGGCGAATGAGCCACCAGACGCCGAAGAGATCGAGAATCCCGACCCAAAGCCGATCCCACATGCCGTAGTTCGACGTGCCGACCCGGCGCGGCCGATCGATCACGTCCACGTAGCCGATGTCGTAACCTTCGCGTCGCACCAGCGCAGGGAGAAATCGGTGCAATCCGTCGAAATAAGGCAGCGCCAGAAAGAGATCGCGGCGGAACGCCTTGAGCCCGCAACCGGTATCGCGGCTGCCGTCGCGCAGCACAACGCTGCGCACACCGTTGGCGAGACGCGATTGGAATTTCTTGAAGCCGCTCGCCTGACGGCCGACGCGCTGGCCGGCGATAAGGCCGGTACGGGGCGCGCCCGCTGCCAACGCGTCCAGCAGCGGCGGAATGAAGGCGGGGTCGTTCTGCCCGTCACCATCGAGGGTGACGATGATGCCCGATCGGGCGTGGCGCACGCCGCTCGCCACCGCCGCCGATTGTCCGCATGAGGTTTGATGTTTGATCTGTCGCAGCCACGGACGGCTCGCCATCAGCTCAGTCAATTCGGATTCCGTGCGGTCGGTCGAGCCGTCGTTGACGTAGATGATCTCAAAGCTCGGGCCCTTGCCGAGTGCGGCCACGATCTCGTCGACCAGCGGGGCGATGTTGCCGGCCTCGTTGCGCACCGGAACGACGATAGAAACAGCCGGCGGGGCTGCGCTTGCAAGCGTTTCGCTCATGATCTGCCCGACATGGCCGCGTCACGGCCGCCTCGCATCTTGGCTTAGCGCGAGCTTCTTATGGGGCGACAAGCTGCCGGGCAACCCTTTTGATGCGTGCGAGCGACGGACCGGGCAATGGCCGAACGACTCCATCCATGCCGAGCACGAAGGCGAGCCCGCGCGCCGCGTACCAATCGCGCACCAACAGCGCGCCGACCGCACCGGCGACGGCCCCGACCATCACGTCGCTCGGGAAGTGCGCCGTGAGCACGACCCGGCTCACCGCGATGACGACGGCATAGGTCCACATGAGCGGCCGCATCCGAGGCCACAGGACGCCGATGGCCATGGCGGCCGCGAACGCATCGACGGCATGGCCGGACGGCAGGCTTGCATATTCAACGCTCCAGCCGAGCGGGCGGTAAATGAGCGGGTCCGCACTTCCCTCGACAAACGGTCGCGCGCGGCCGACCAGGCGCTTCCCGATGGTGAAGACCAAGCCCGGCAGACCGATCGCAAGGAACAAAAACCCGAGCCGCACGGCGATTGCAGCGAGCACGCGTTGGGACATGCGCGGAAGCGCCGGCGAGGCGAGCAACGCGATCGTGGCAAGCGCAAGCGCGATCGGCACTAGAAACCAAACGGATTTGCCGAACTCGGTGATGGGATCGAAGATCTCGGGGAGCCATGCCGGCGCACGCTGCGCCGCGGTCACTGCCGGGGCATCGAGCACGATCATCGTCGCTGCGACGATGGCGATCGCCGCCACCGTGCCGGCGGCGAGACGGAGCGGAGCACGCCATATCGGCGCCCCGGCAAATTTCGGCTTGCGTGCAAAAAGCGCGAAAGACCAGGCGACGTTGGCGCGCACCCAGTGCAGCCGCGAGGCCGGACGGTCGGCCGACGCCTGTTTGAGTGGGCCACTCACGCTCATGACGACCCTACCGAGCGAAAGATCGCGATCGTGATCGGCCGCCCGGTGCTGATATTGATCGCATCGATGCGGGGGCCGGCGCTGTAGCGCAGTCCGAGGGCTTCGGCGCGCTGGGCAAAACTCCTTTCCTCGCGCGCCTCGACAAAGACGAAGCGACATTCGCCGCCGCGCAGGAATTCGACGGCACCCAAGGTATCGGCGAGGCGGGTCGCGGTACCGGCGAGGAAAACCAAGCTCGGCTCTTGATAGCCGACCGCCGCTGCCTCCGGCCGCGCACAGCCGCTGTCGCGCAGAATGCGGGCGAGCGTCGGACTCGGGAACAGTTGGCCGAGCGATGGAACGATCAAGCCGAAAACCGCGATCGCGGTCAGAATCGCGGCCGCGACGGCGCGCAGCAAGGCGTGCTCGGCGCCGTCGGCTTGGTAGAACCGCCAAGCCAAGAAGCCCATGACCGCGGCCGCTCCCATCAAGGGCCACACCAAGAGCCCGAATTGCCGGCCGATGACGGCGAGCACAACGATGCCCGCGACGCCTGCCACCGTCGGAACCACGAACCACCACATCGTCCCCCACACCAGGAACGGCTTGCGCGACAGCGCGCGCGCGTCGATCACGCCAGCGATCAGTATGGCGATCGCAGGATAGAGCGGCAGCACGTAGTGCGGCAGCTTGGTCGCCACCAACTCAAAGACGAGCCACGAGGGCACGAGCCAAGCGAGCAGAAATTTGACCGCGGGCTCGCGCCGCGTCCGCCACACCGCCGGCGTCGCCAACGCCGCCAGCGTCGCGCCCGGCCAGAAGGTCACCCAGAACAGAATGAAGTAATAGCCCGGTGGCGCACCATGGGACTCTTGGCCGGCGAATACCTTGGCGAGCAGGTCCTCCCCGACCGATTCGGCAAAGAAGGCATCACCGGCGCGGCCCATGATCGCAAGAAACCAAGGCAGCACCAAAATCGCCAGCCAGATGACGCCGGCGAGCGGCTTGAGCGACAGCATCCAGCCGGCGGCGCGATCGACAACGATCAGCGCGACGGCGGCAAGCCCCACCACCATCACGATCAGCGGTCCCTTCAGCAGCACGCCGGCGGCGAGCGCGGTCCAGAACACGGCCGCGGTCGTCCAAGCGCTGGAAGCACTGAGCCGCTCGCGCCCCTGCCAGAGATAGGCGCGCGCCATTGCGCCCATGGCGGCAACGACGGTCATGAGCAACATGGCATCGGTCTTGGCGATGAGCCGCTCGATGCCGAGGAGGACGCAGCTTGCCATCATCAGGCCGGCGAGCACCGCCGCGCGCCGCGACACGAAGGCAAGCGCGGCCCAATAGGTCAGCAGCACCGCGCCTATGGCCCCGACCAGGGAGGGAATCCGATAGAGCCAGATGGTGGTGAGCGCATGCGGAAAGCCGACTGCGCTCGCCGTCTTCACCACGCCGGCTTGCAACCAGTAAATGCCGACCGGCTTCTTGTAGCGCACCTCATCCTGGAAGCGGATGTCGACGTAATCGCCGCTCTCCACCATTTGCTTGGTCGCCTGGGCAAAACGCGCCTCGTCACGGTCGATCGGCGGAACGCTGAAGAACCCGGGCAGGAAGCCCAAAAGCGCGACCACGAGCAGCACGGCCACCGCGCGCCCATGGGAGCCGACGGCGAAGTCGACAATGGTCCTGAGGCTGCGCGCGGAAGCCCTCTGACGCCAATTATCGTCGGTCGTGACCGCCATGTCCCCTGCCCTGTTGGGCGCGCTTTTGCGGCTGACTGGATCCCGATCAGCCACGCCCAAGTCCGCCCAAGTCCGCCCCGTCCGCTCCCGCGGACTTGAACGCCATAACTGCAGTCGGGGGTCTATTGCAACCGCACCACCACGCTGTCGGTCGCGCCGCGGCCATCCATCACAGTGAGCCGCACGAAGCCGGGCCCTTCCGGCTCGAAGAACAGCGTGCGCCGTCCAGCCGCCGCCGGCAACGGCATGCCGTTGACCAGCACGGTCAACGGTCCGGTGCCGCCCGTCACCTTGAGCGCGATCGGATCGGGCTTGCCGGAGCCGTCGTGTGCGAGTTCGAGCCTCGCGTTATTGGGTGGGAACATGATGCGAAGCTGAGGTTCGGCGGCCTCGCCCGCGAACACACCTGCGCGGAAGCGCTGCAGCGGCGGCGGCAGCTTCCCCGCCGCCGCGACGAGCGCGCCTTTGGGCGCCGCTGGTAGCGGCGCCGGCAGCTTGCCGGTGCGGGCAAAGGCATCAAACAGGATCGGCGCCGCGGCAACGCGCCCGACGAGGCCCGGCACCGGCGCGCCGTCGGGGCGGCCGACCCAAACGCCGATGGTGCGCTTGCCGTCGAAGCCCACCGCCCAGGCGTCGCGGTATCCGTAAGACGTGCCGGTCTTGAAGGCGATGCGGCCGCCGGCAGCGTTCTCCGGCGGCGGCGTGCCGAGAAGGATGCAGCCGACATACCAGGCGGCAACCGGATCCAAGAGCCGGCGTACCCCCGGCGCCTCTTCGCGGCTCGTTGTGCGCTCCGTCAGCGGCAGCGTGGTGCCGAGCCGGGCCAGCCCGGCATAGAGCGCAACGAGGTCGTTGAGCGTCACCCCGACGCCGCCGAGGCCGATGGCGAGCCCCGGCACTTCGCCCGCAGGCAGCACGAACCATCCACCCGCCTGCTCGAGCCGCGCGGCGAAGCGGCTGGCGCCGATTTTGTCGAGCACGGCGACCGCCGGCACGTTCAGCGAAAGCTGCAGGGCGCGGCGCACCGTCACCGTGCCTTGGAAATTGAGGTCGAAATTCTCCGGCGCATAGCCGCCGAAACGGACGGGACGATCCTCGATCAGGGTGTCGGGATGAATGAGGCCGTCCTCGAAGCCGAGCCCATAGATGAACGGCTTGAGGGTCGAGCCCGGCGAGCGTAGCGCCGATGTCATATCGACCTGGCCGGCGCGCCGCGCGTCGAAATAGTCCGCCGAGGCGACGCGCGCGAGCACTTCGCCGGTCGCATGATCGACGGCGAGGATCGCAACCGACATGTCAGGCCCGAGCGCGCGGGCGCGCTCGCGCGCAAGCTCCTCCAAATTCCTCTGCAGCGTCGCCTCGATCGTGAGGCGATGAACGCTTCGCTCGGGGGCCGCGGCGACCGCCGCGTCGGCCGCATGCGGGGCCAATATCGGCATGGGCCTGCGTCCGTTCGGCACCGGCTCCTGCTGGGCGCGCTCGATCTCGTCGAAAGGAACGATGCCGGCGGCCGCAACCCGCTCGAGCACCCGGTCACGCGCGTTGCGCGCCGCGCCCGCCGAGCGGTCGGGACGGCGCTGCTCAGGCGATTGCGGCAAGCCGACCAGCATCGCCGCTTCGCCCAGCGTCAAGCGGCGCGGCTCCTTGCCGAAATAGGCGAGCGAAGCCGCGCGTACGCCTTCGAGATTGCCGCCGTAAGGCGCCAGGCTCAGATAGAGCGCGAGGATCTCGTCCTTGGAGAGTGCGCGTTCGATCTCGATTGCACGCACCATTTGACGCAGCTTTGCCTTAAAGCTGCGCGCGGCGCGGGGTTCGAGTAGCCGCGCGACCTGCATGGTGATGGTCGAGGCGCCGGAAACGATGCGGCCGTGGGTGATCAGTTGTGTCAGAGCGCGCCCGAGCGCGAGCGGATCGACCCCGTGATGCGCGCGAAAGCGCTTGTCCTCGTAGGCGAGCAGAAGCTCCAGAAACCGCGGATCGACGTTCTCGCGCGTCGCCGGCAATCGCCAGCGCCCCTCCGGCGTGGTGTAGGGCCGCAGCAGCTTTCCGTCGCGATCCACCACCAGAGCGGAAAACGCAAGTCCCTCCCCCAGCGGTGCCGGGCCAAGTGAGGAGACCCAATACACGGCTGAGCACACGACGGCGATGATCGCGGCCGACGCCGCGATCAGGCCCGCGCGCAGCCCTCGTCGCAGGCGCGATGGGCTTTCTCTCCCCCGCGCCAGAGCCAGGGTTGGGATCAGAGGATTTGCCGACGGAAGCGGGCTCATTTTGCCGCCGTCACCTCGATCGTTCCCGTAGCGGTGCGGCCAAAGCGGTCGGGCCGATACATGTCCTCCACATAGGCCTGCGGGTGCACGTAGCGTCCGGGTGAGACGGCGCGCACCACATAAGCGACGGTGAACACCGACGGATCGCCGCTCTTGCGCTCGAAGGCCGCGCTGAAGCGGTCATCGCGGAACTCCGCGTTCACCGGCTCCTGCGCATCCGCGATCCAGGCCAGCGTGCCGGTATCGCCGGAAGAGACCAGCCGCGGATTGTCGATCTCGAAGCCCGCGGGCAGGTAATCGGCGACGATGATGCGTCCGAACTGCGGCTGCGGCTCGGTCATTTTCAACACCACGGCAAAGCGGTCGTTCTGCTTGGCCTTGGTCGCATCGGCGGGCTTGCCGTCGAGCGTGTAATACGTGCGCTCGATGTTGAAGCCCCGCTCGGCGGCGGGCTCCGGCACGAGCGGCGCACCCGACACCGTGACCACGGCCTGGACGGGGCTTTCGCCGGCGTTCGTGAGCGTGAGCGGCTGCTGCAGGTCGCTGCTCGCACGCAAATTGCGATTGAGCGCGCCTTGCGTCCTCTCGCCGCCGACGTCGAGGGTGACGGTCTGCGCGTCCTTCGCCAGCGCGCGAGCCGCGAGCACCATCCACGCGTTCTCCTGCGTCGAGGTATAAGGCGTGAGGTTGCGCGCGGCCTCGACCCGCTCGACCGCGCCGCTGATGGTCGGCCGCGGCGCGCCGCCTTCGGAGGCGAGCGTCACCAGCGCCGCCGCATCGCGCAGCGCCGAGCCATAGTCGCTGCGGCCGTAGTCGAGCACCGGCCGCGGCGCGATCGACGCGAGCGCCGCGGCATAGACGCGCTCGGCGCGCGCGCGATCACCGAGCATGCCGAGCGCCGCGGCGATCTGCGCCTTCGCGATCGGGGTTGCAATGGCATCGAGCTTGGCGTCGGCGAAGTAACGCAGATCGCCGACCGGCGCCGCGCCGTTCCTCGCCAGCACATAGAGCGCATAGGCAAGATTGCGCCCGCCGTCCTTCGCGGGATTGTCCGCGTTGCCGACGAAATTGCGCAGCCGATCGAGCGCGAGCTTGAAGCCGATATCGGGGACGGCAAAGCCACGCTCGCGCGCCCGCGTCAGGAAATCGGTGACGTAGGAGTCGAGCCAGACGTCATCGCCGCCCGCGGACCACAGCCCGAACGAGCCATTGGAGCCTTGACGCGCGAGCAGCCGCTCGATCGATTCGCGGATGCGCGGCTCGACAGCGCTGTCGAGCGCAAGATGCGCGCTGCTGGCGAGATCGTTGACGTAGAGCAGCGGCAGTGCGCGGCTCGTGATCTGCTCCGAGCACCCGAATGGGTAACGATCGAGTGCCGCCAAGAGCGCCGCCGCGTCGAGCGCGTTGGAAACGCCGACGGAGAGCGCGACGCTTGCGCTCCCCGGCACGAGGTCGGCGAACACATCGTTGGAGAGCGTGAGGCTTTCGCCCTTGGCGAGCGGCTTGACGGTGCGGCGCGCAAGAATTTGCGTCGCGGGCCGCACCGGCAGTTCGTAACTGCGTTCCAGGACAAAAGCGCCCGGCCCGCTGACGCGCACGGTCACCGCGGCATTGCCGGCGCCGCGCGCCGACAGCGGCACCGTGGTGGAGTTGCGCGCTCTGGCGTTGAGCTTGAGGATCTGCGGCGCCACGCTGCCGACGACGTCGACGCCTTCGCTCCTCACCTCCAGCCGATAGTCGCCGGCTTGCCCTTCGACGTTGTCGAGATCGAGATGCATGGTGCCGCGATCGCCGTGCAGAAGAAAGCGCGGCAGCGTCGCCGTGAGTACCACCGGGTCCCGTATGGTGACGTCGCCGGCGGCGCGGCCGACCTTGTCCTTCGACCAGGCAACCGCCATCACCCGCGCCGTGCCGGCAAAATCCGGGATGTCGAACACGACCTCCGCGGTACCGTCGGCCTTGACGGTGACGATGCCGGAATAGAGCGCTAGGGGCTTCTGCGTGGGCGGCGAGCCCTGCAGCTCGACCGCGGCATCGCCGCCGGTCTTGATCTGTCCGCGTGTACCCTGCATGCCGTCGATGAGCTGACCGTAGAGGTCGCGGATGTCGGCGGTGAGCCGGCGCTGGCCGAGGTAATAGTCGTCGGGCGCCGGCGGCTTGTAGCCGGTCAGATTGAGGATGCCGACGTCGACCGCGGCGACGACGATGCGCGCCTCCTCGCCGGGGTTGAGTCCATCGACTTTCATCGGGATGCGCAGCGCGCTATTGGGGCGCAACAGCGTCGGCAAGCTCACGTCGAGCGCAAGCGTGCGCGCTTTGCGATTGATCGAAAACCACTGCACGCCGATGGCCCGGCCGGGCATGCGCTCGGCGCGGCTGTCGAGCGGGCGCCGCAGCGTTGCCACCACGTAGGCGCCGCTGCCCCAGTCGTTGCCGACCGGGACGCGCAGCTGCGCCGTGCCCGCGGCCACGTCCTGCGTGACCGTGGAGACCAGCCGGTCGGCGATCACGTTGAGCGTAACCTTGCCGGCGGTGCGCGCGGTCACCGCGACCGTCATGCTCTCGCCCGGCACGTATTCCGGCTTGTCGAGCGCGAGTTCGAGCAGGTCCGGCGTGTCGGCGCTCGCCTCCGCGTACCAGCCAGCATCGAAGCCGACCGAGGTCAGCGGCCCGTTGCGATCGCCGGTCGACACTTCGAGGCGATAGCGTCCCCATTGCACCGGCATCGAGATGCGCGCCGGCCTGTCCGCAGCCACGTCGACCTGTGCGTCGGCAACGCGCTTCGTGGTCTTGACCGGCTCGAAGTCCCAGACCCCGTCGCGGCGGTACCACTGATATTTCGTTTCGACCTTGAGCAGCTGGTAGCGCAGGCCGTTGCGCGCAAGCGACGTTCCGTCGGGCGCCACGAACACTACGTCGAAGGTCGCGCTCTCGCCCTCGCCGAGCGAGCGGCCGGAGAACAGCGGCTTCACTCCGATCATCGGCCCGTCCGCAATCACCGGCAGCGTCAGCTTGCGTTCGACCGCCCGCCCGCCGGGCTCGGCCATTCGCACGACGACTTGCGCCTCGAGCGGACGCGTGGTCTCCGGCTGCTTTTCAAGCGTCACCGCAAAGCTCGCCTTGCCGTTGTTGTCGGTATCCG
>JBKOXY010000369.1:0-7775 GCA_046725125.1 Pseudomonadota bacterium
CCCGAAGGAGCTGCCCACGGTGCTGCGCACGCTCGGGCAGTGGATGAGCAAGCTGCGCCGCATGGCCTCCGAGTTCCAAAGCCAGTTTCAGGAGGCGATGCGCGAAGCGGAGATGGCCGACCTCAAGAAGCAGGTCGACGACATGACCAGCCAGGCGCAGAGCTATGCGAATTTCGATCCCGTCAGCGAGGTCCGACGGGAGTTGGAAAGCACGCAGCAGCAGATCGAGAGCGCGGTGGTCGACAAGGCGGGCGTGGACGCGCCGAGTTCGCCGGTCACGGCGGAGCCCAACACCTCGCCGGCCGGCGCCGAGCCCGCGGTCGCGCCGAGCACGGATGTCGCCGCGCCGTCGTCGTCGGCGCCCGAGCCGGCAACCGCTGGTGCTGACGCCGCCAAGCCCGATGGCAAATCCGCATGAGCCGCGAGGACGACGAGAAGGAGATCGAGGCGACCAAAGCGCCGCTGATGGAGCACTTGATCGAGCTGCGTTCGCGGCTGATCAAGGCGCTGATCGCCTTCGCCATCGCCTTTGTCGGCTGCTTCTTCTTCGCCAAGACGATCTACAACGTGCTGACCTGGCCGTTTGTTTGGGTCGCGGGCCCGGAGAATTCCAAGTTCATCTATACCGGCCTGCTCGAATATTTCGTCGTTCAGCTCAAGCTCGCGATGTTCGGCGCGGCGTTCATATCGTTTCCGGTCGTGGCGACGCAGATCTACATGTTCGTCGCGCCTGGCCTCTACCGCCACGAAAAGCAGGCGTTCCTGCCCTACCTGGTGGCCACGCCGATCTTCTTCCTGCTCGGTGCTGTCGTCGTCTATGCCGTGGTGTGGCCAATGCTGGCGCGATTTTCTCTGAGCATGCAACAAGCGGGCGGCGACGGGCAGGCCGCGATCGAGCTTCTGCCCAAGGTCGAGGATTACCTGACCTTGATGATGAAGCTCATCTTGGCCTTCGGCATCGCCTTCCAGCTGCCGGTGATTCTGACGCTGCTGGGGCGCGTCGGCATCGTCACCTCCCAACAGCTCAAGGAAAAACGGCGCTACTTCATCGTCGGCGCCTTCGTGATCGCGGCGGTGCTCACCCCGCCTGATGTGCTCAGCCAGCTCTCCCTCGCGCTGCCGCTGATGGCACTTTATGAAGGCTCGATCTGGTCGGTGCGATGGGTGGAGAAGAAGGCGGCCGCCGACAAGGCCAAGGACGCCGCCAGCGCCGCCGCCAAGCCTGCGGAATGATGGATTTCCTGCGGCCCCCCGACGGGGGGCATCGCCCGCGTATCCGGGCGATGGAGTATCCACGGGCCTTGGAATCAGGCACGAGGTTTCCTAAGCAACCGGCGGCGTTTACTGGATGCTCCGCTTGCGCGGGGCATGACGGCGAAAGACCTCGGCATGCACGATATCAAGTGGATTCGTGACAATCCCGACGCCTTCGATCGGGGGCTGGCGCGGCGCGGGCTGCCGGGCGAAGCAAAGCGGCTGATTGAAATCGACGAGCGCCGCCGCGCCGCCATCCAGAAGGCGGAGGCCGCGCTCGCCCGCCGCAACGCGGCGTCGCGGGAGATCGGCGCGGCGAAGAAAAGCAACGAGGAAGCGGCGGCGCAGGCGCTCATGGCCGAGGTCGCGCGCCTGAAGGCCGAGATCCCGACGCTCGAGGCGGAAGAAAAGAAGCTCTCCCAGGCGCTCGACGACGCGCTCGCGCAAATCCCCAATGTGCCGCTGCCCGAAGTGCCCGACGGCGAGGACCCCAGCGGCAATGTCGAGCACCATCGCTTCGGCGCCAAGCGCGAATATGGGTTCGCGCCGCAGCAGCATTTCGATCTCGGCGAAGCGCTCGGGCAGATGGATTTCGAGACCGCCGCGAAGTTGTCAGGTGCGCGCTTCGTGGTGTTGAAGAGCAGCCTCGCGCGGCTCGAGCGCGCGCTCGCGCAATTCATGCTCGATGTGCATACGACCGAGCACGGCTACACCGAGGTCGCGCCGCCGCTGCTGGTGCGCGACGAAGTGATGTTTGGCACGGCGCAATTGCCGAAGTTTGAGGATGATCAGTTCCAAGCGCTTCGGACGCCGGACCTGAATGAGTTTCTTGCTTGGCATGAAACGATAATTCGCGCTTTCGGTGAAGCTCCTTCGCTACACAGGATGTGGCTCATCCCAACCGCCGAAGTGCCGCTGACGAATCTCGTGCGTGAGTCCATCGTCGATGAAGCCGCGCTGCCCATGCGGTTCACCGCGGGCACGCCATGCTTTCGCGCCGAGGCGGGCGCCGCGGGCAAGGACACCCGCGGCATGATGCGCCAGCACCAGTTCGACAAGGTCGAACTCGTTTCCATCACCACCGCCGAGCAGAGCAGGGACGAGCACGAGCGTATGCTCGCCTGCGCCGAGGAAGTCCTGCGCCGGCTCGACTTGCATTACCGCGTGGTCACGCTCTGCACCGGCGACATGGGCTTTGCCGCCCAGAAGACCTACGACATCGAGGTGTGGCTCCCCGGGCAAAACATGTACCGCGAGATTTCGTCCTGCTCGCTGTGCGGCGAGTTTCAGGCGCGGCGCATGAACGCGCGCTACCGCGCCAAGGACGGCCGCCAGGTGCGGTACGTCCACACGCTCAACGGCTCCGGCGTCGCCGTCGGCCGCGCGCTCATCGCGGTCATGGAGACCTATCAGCAGCAGGGCGGCTCGATCGCGGTGCCGGACGTGCTGCAGAGCTATATGGGCGGATTGAAGACCATCGAGCGGGCGGGATGACGGACGAACGAATGGCGGAGGACAAACTAGAGCGGGCGGTCGATGCGCGGACGGAGCACGCTCCGTCTTCCGCCCTGCGTCATCCGTCGCCTGCAGCCATGCGCATCCTCATCACCAACGACGACGGCATTCACGCGGAGGGGCTCGACGTCTGCGCCGAGATCGGCCGCGCGCTCTCCGACGACGTGTGGGTGATCGCGCCGGAATTCGATCAGTCCGGCGTCTCGCACTCGCTCTCGCTCAACGATCCGCTGCGGCTGCGCGAAGTCGGCGAGCGCCGCTTCGCGGTCAAAGGCACGCCCACCGACTGCGTCATCATGGGTGCGCGGCACGTGATCAAGGATCGCCCGCCGAACCTGGTGCTGGCCGGCGTCAACCGCGGCCGCAACGCGGGCGAAGACGTGATCTATTCCGGCACCGTCGCCGGCGCGCTGGAGGGAACCATCCTCGGCATTCCATCGGTGGCGCTGTCGCAGGCCTACAGGTCGCGCAGCGGGGAGCCGCCCCATTGGGAGACGGCGGTGCGTTTCGGTCCCGACATCATCCGGCGTGTGCTCGCCGCCGGAATCCCGCGCGATGTGTTCATCAACATCAACTTTCCCGATTGTGCGCCCGCCGACGTCAAGGGCATCGCAGTGACGACCCAGGGCCGCAACCGGCAGGAGCGGCTGCAGATCGACCAGCGCCAGGACGGCCGCGGCAATGCCTATTACTGGATCGCCTATGTGCGCATGCGGGCCCAGCCGCCGGCGGACGGCAGCGATATTTCCGCGCTTGCCGACAATCGCATCGCCGTCACGCCGCTGCGGCTCGACATGACGGACGAGCCGTTCATGACGCGGCTGGCGGAGCTGTTCGATTGAGGGCGCGGGAATCAGGAATCACATCGCCCGCCGTCGCGGGGACGACAGTTAGATGGCCCTGATTACTGCTTGCCGGCCTCCAGCGCGGTTTGCAGCATTTGCTTGAGCCCATCCATCTGAAACGGCTTCTTGAGCATCGGCCGGTCGCGATAAGGTTCGGGCAGGCCGCGTTCGCCATAACCGGTGGCGAAGACGAACGGCGTGCCGCGGGCGACGAGGGCATCGGCCACCGGCGAGACGGGCTCGCCGTCGAGATTGACGTCGAGGATCGCGACATCGAAGTCGGCGGTCTTCGCCGCCTGCAACGCCTCGTCGAGACGCCCAGCCTCGGCGGTGACGGTGTACCCGAGCTCGCCCAGCATGTCCTCGAGCAGCATGCGGATCATCAGCTCGTCTTCGACGACGAGGATCCGCTTGGCCGGCATCGCCGGCTGGACTTGTGCGGCAGAGGTCATCTCTCTCCCCCGGTCTTGCGATCGGATTCGCAGCCGTGAGGACAGCAGATCGTCAAGGCGAAGTTGAGGCGCCGCCGGGAGGCGCCGGACGGCTTTGGTTCCACGTTGCGAGGTCGCCAAACAATTGGATTTACGTCGTTTTCACCGTGCTCCCTAGCCGAAGGCGGGTTTTCGGCTAAAGTCGATCAGGAGGCTCGGCGTGCCCAAACAACCGCCTGGCGACGACAGCGTCGGCCGCATGCAGTTTTTGCTCGGCCTGCGCAAGCGCGGCATCAGCGATCCGGCGGTGCTGCGCGCCATGGACGAGGTGCCGCGCGAGCATTTCGTCGAAAGTTCCTTCGTGGACAATGCCTATGCGGACCAGGCGCTGCCGATCGCCTGCGGGCAGACCATCAGCCAGCCTTACGTGGTCGCCTTCATGACCGAGCAGCTCAAGGTGCGACCGGAGCATCGTGTGCTCGAAGTGGGCACCGGCTCCGGCTATCAGGCCGCGATTCTGTCCCGGCTCACGCGCGAAGTGATCAGCGTCGAGCGTTATCGGACGCTGGCGGACACCGCGCGTCAGCGATTGGCGGCGTTGGGCTACGACAATGTCGACGTGCGGGTCGGGGATGGTCTTGCCGGCGTTCCGGAAGGGGCGCCCTTCGACCGCATCATGGTCACTGCCGCCGCCGAAACCATCCCCGATGCACTCCTCGGCGAGCTTGCCGACGGCGGTGTGATGGTGTTGCCGCTGGGGCCGCACGCCGGTCCGCAGCAACTGGTCAAACTCACAAAGGGTGAACAAGGAATTAAGCAGGAGGATTTGATCGGGGTACGATTCGTTCCGCTTTTGCCTGGAAAGGCGCGCGAATTGTAACGATTTTGTTCATGCGGCGGCAAGGTTGCGGCGCCGTAATCGCTTAAAGTCATATTAACCCGCAAGGTGTTAACTCGACGCTTGGGTTGCGTACGAGTAGGGTGCGATGTCGGGGGTTTTCGAGATGTTGCGCTCGCGGCTTTCACCGCGGGCAGCCGTGCTGGCTCTGGTGACAATCAGTGTTGCCGCCTGTAGCGGGGACACGTCTCGATTCAACGACAATCCGTTTGCTTCCCTCACCAATCCCGCGCCGACCGCAGGGATGCCGCAAGCGCAAACCGCGCAGGCGCCGCAGCCGCGTTCGGGCACGAGCACGTCCGTCGCCGTGAATTCCGGCGCGGCGTCCGAAGCCACGGGATCAGTGCTGCGCAAGCCCACGTCGTCCGGCAATTGGAGCTGGGACGGCGGGGCCGCGATCACGGTCGCAGCGGGCGAGAGCATCGATACCATCGCACGGCGCTACGGCGTGCCGGCATCCGTCATCATGCAGGCCAACAACATCGCCGCGCCCGCAACCCTTCATCCCGGCCAGCGATTGGTCATTCCGCGCTACAAGCCATCGCGGGTCGCAGCCACGCCGCCGCCGCGCCCCGCCGTGCCGACACCGGCGCCGGCCGCGAGCCCCGCCGGCAATGCGAATGTTCACGTAGTTGTAGCGGGTGACACGCTGAGCAAAATTGCGCATCGCTACCACAAGTCGGTCAACGAGATTGCCAAGGCCAACAACGTCCAGCCGACCGCCACGCTCAATGTCGGCGACCGCCTGACCATTCCGGGCGCGCAGGCACCGGCGGTGAAGGCCAACGCTCCGGCGGCCGCCACGCAATTAAAGCCGGTGGCATCGGCAGCGCCGAAGGAAGCCGAGCCGGTGCAAAATGCAAACGTCGTCGCGCCGACGGATCCGCTGGACAAGGAGGCCGCGAAATTGGCGGAAGGTACCGGCGCGGTGCCGAAGTTTCGCTGGCCGGCGAATGGCCGCGTGATCGCCGGCTACGGCCCCACGACCAACGGCCAGCAGAATGACGGCATCAACATCGCACTGCCGGAGAACACACCGGTAAAGGCCGCCGAGGAAGGCGTCGTGGCCTATGCCGGCAACGAGCTCAAGGGCTACGGCAACCTCGTTCTGGTGCGCCATCCCAATGGCTACGTCACTGCCTACGCCCACGCCAAGGAGCTCTTGGTCAAGCGCGGCGATCAGGTCAAACGCGGGCAGGTGATCGCGCGTTCCGGCCAGACCGGCAACGTCAACGCGCCGCAGCTGCATTTCGAAATCCGCAAGGGGGCGTCCCCGCTCGACCCGACGCGGTTCTTGAATGGCGCCTGACAACGGGCAATAGCCGCCGGCGCATCCGCGCCGGATAGCCGTCCCACTATCTATCGGTTGTCTTGCGTCCTCGGTCCTCGAGCCTCACCCCGAGGCGGCCGGCGAGATCCTGCACATATTGCCAGGCGACGCGTCCAGAGCGCGCGCCGCGGGTGGTCGCCCATTCGAGCGCCTCCGGATGCGTCTTCTCGCGCGGATGCGCGAGGCGGTAATGGGCGACGTAGCCGTCGACCATTTCCAAGAATTCATCCTGGCTGCAGCGGTGGAAGCCGAGCCACAGGCCGAAGCGGTCGGACAGCGATACCTTCTCCTCCACGGCTTCGCCGGGATTGATCGCGGTCGAGCGCTCGTTCTCCATCATCTCGCGCGCCATCAGGTGGCGCCGGTTCGACGTGGCGTAGAACACGACGTTGTCCGGCCGACCCTCGATGCCGCCTTCGAGCATGGCCTTGAGCGATTTGTAGCTGGTGTCTTCGGCTTCGAACGACAGGTCGTCGCAGAACACGATGAAGCGGTAGGGCGCCTCGCGCATCAGCGCCATCAAGTCGGGCAGACTTTCGATGTCCTCGCGGTGGATTTCGATGAGCTTGAGCGGCCCATTGCCGCCCTTGCGCTGTGCATGCGCGGCGTTGACCGCGGCGTGAACGGCCTTGACCAGCGACGATTTGCCCATGCCGCGCGCACCCCACAACAACGCGTTGTTGGCCGGCAGCCCGCGCGCGAAGCGCTCGGTGTTCTCCAGCAGCATATCGCGCACGCGATCGATGCCTTTGAGCAACGACATCTCGACGCGATTGACGTTCGCGACCGGCGCGAGCCGCCGCGCGTCCGGATGCCAGGAAAAAGCGTCAGCCGCTGCAAGGCGGGGCGCTTCCGGCGTGCTAGGTGCAAGGCGTTCGAGCGCACCCGCGATGCGCTCGAATGCGCCTCCCGAATCGGCAGGCTCCATGGCTGTCCTTCGGCGCGAGGAGGCCGTCGACGGGGGCTTTCGAACGCGTTTGGCCATGGGGTGCAATCGGGTTCGCTGCACCCTTACCGGGGCGCCGGCAAGCCTGCAAGATCGCCATGCGCACAGGCCGAATCGGCCGGATTCTCGGGGCAAACCAGCGTTGCAATTGGGCGGCTGCCCGTTATAGTCCGCGCCGATTTCGTTGGCCGATCGACTGTGGCGGCGCCGGCGCGACGCGCGCGGACAAAGAGCACATTAGACCGCAAGCACAAAGGACCGAGAGATGTTCGTGACGCCCGCTTTTGCCCAAGCGAGCCCCATGTTCGGCGGCGATATGTGGATGCAGTTGCTGCCATTCGTTCTAATCTTCGTCATCATGTATTTTCTGATCCTGCGGCCGCAGCAAAAGCGCGCGAAGGAACACCAGGAACTTGTCAAGAACTTGCGCCGCGGCGATACCGTCATTACCTCCGGTGGGCTCGTCGGCAAGGTCACCAAGGTGGTCGACGACGATCAGATCGAGGTCGAGATCGCCGACGGGGTGCGGGTGCGCCAGGTGCGCGCGATGGTGTCG
>JBKOXY010000444.1:0-4105 GCA_046725125.1 Pseudomonadota bacterium
GATCGTCGCCAATATCGGCCATTTCGACAGCGAGATCCAAGTGGCGGCGCTGCGGAACCTCAAGTGGCACAACGTCAAGCCGCAGGTCGACGAGGTCGAATTCCCGGACGGCAAGCGCATCATCCTGCTGTCGGAGGGGCGGTTGGTGAACCTCGGCAATGCCATGGGCCATCCGAGCTTCGTGATGTCGTCCTCGTTCACCAACCAGACGCTGGCGCAGATCGAGCTGTGGACCAATCCGGGGAAGTACCAGAAAAAAGTTTATACTTTGCCCAAGCGTCTCGACGAGAAGGTCGCGCGGCTCCATCTCGCCAAGATCGGCGCCAAGCTGACGAAAATGTCGGACAAGCAAGCGACCTATATCGGCGTGCCCGTCGACGGCCCGTACAAGCCGGATCAGTACCGCTATTGAGACACTTGCGGCACGAATCGCGGATGCTCGCCGCTCGTACCGCGATTGAGTCGGGCACATTCAGCGGCTAGCTTGGCGCTGCAACGAGCGCAGCGGGGCAAGCCTTGCGACGTCGAATCGTCCTTGCCGTCATCTTGCTGGCGGCCTTCATCGTCTTGTTGCGCGTCGCCGTGCTGGCGGGCGAATTCGACACGGTCATCACGGCGGCCACATTCGAAGCGGCGCGCGAAGATCGAACGGCGCTGCGCGCTTTCCTCCATCGCATGCCGAAGGGGGGCGACCTCCACACCCACCTCGGCGGCGCCGTTTACGCAGAGCGCTTCATCGCCTGGGCGGCGCAGCAAGGCCTTTGCATCGACCTCCGGAACGTCGTGCTCGCAAAGCCGCAGTGCGACGGAGCGGGAGTGGTGCCCGTCGCCGATGCCATGCGCGACCAGACGCTCTATAACCACCTGGTCGATGCGCTCTCGATGCGCGCGTTCCTGCCGACTCCCGCCGTGCCCACGGGCCACGACGCATTCTTCGCGGCCTTCGACAAATTCGGAACGGTATCCGGCTCGCATTTCGTCGACATGACGCTCGACCAGCTCAGGCTCTACGACAGCCAGAACGTGCAATACGCCGAGTTCATGGTGTCGTCGTCGTGTCCGAACGATCGCGACCGGTTCGTCAAGGTAGTGAGTGAAGCGGCCGACGATCCCTCAAAGCTGGCGGCGCTGGAGGCGAGCGAGCTCGCCGGTTGCGTCGCGGCAAGACGTAACGATCTCATCGCCGCGATCGGCAAGATAAGGACCGCGCTGGCGTGCGAGGCGCGCAACGCGCAACCGGGCTGCGGCGTCACCTTCCGTTACATTCTCCAGATCAACCGCAACAATTCCCCCGACGAGGTGTTCGTTCAGACCGCCATCGCGGCCGCGCTGATCCGCGCGGAACCGCGCGTGGTTGCGCTCAATTTCGTCGGGCCCGAAGACAGTCTGGTGGCGCGCCGCGACTACACCCGCCACATGCAGATCATCCGCTTTCTCGCCCATGACGTGCCGGTCGCGCTGCACGCGGGCGAACTGTGGCTCGGCCTTGTTCCGCCGCCCGACCTTGCCTTTCATATCCGCGAGGCCATCGAGATCGCCGGGGCGCGCCGCATCGGCCACGCGGTCGCGCTGGCCTTCGAACGTGACGTGGAGGGCCTCATCGCCGAGATGCGCGCGCGGCCGGTGGTGGTCGAGATCAACCTCACCAGCAATGACTTGATCCTCGGCGTGCGCGGCAAGGACCACCCGCTGCCCGCCTATCTCGCGGCCGGCGTGCCGGTCGTGCTGTCATCGGACGATGCCGGCATATCCCGCATCGACCTCACCAACGAATACGTGCGAGCGGCGCGCGACTACGGCCTCGGCTACCGCATGCTGAAGGCGATCGCCCGCAACGCATTGATCTACTCCTTCCTCGACGTGGCGCAAAAGCGCGACGAGTTGGAGCGGTTCGACCGCGCCTGCGCCGAATTCGAGCGCTCCGTGGCGAGCCGGCAAACGCCGCTGCAAAACGCCGTCACGCTGCTCAAGGCCGCCGTCACTCTCCCGCCATGACATGCCGCGCGATGCAGTCGACGAGCGGCTCCCTCGAGGCCGGCGGTGTTTGCGGCTGCCGGGGCGGAATGGCGATGATGAGATAGCGCGCGGGCTTGCCTTCCACGCCGAGGTAACGGCGGGACACCTCGATCTCCATCTGCTTGCCGGGAGGCGAACAGCGGGCGCGCGCGATCGCGGCGTTCGCGCACCAGTCCGCGCCGGCAACAGACGATCGCGCGGGACAGAGCAATGCGATGCCGTCGCGGTCGATGCGCTCCTCGATCGCGGTGGAGGGGATGCCGTCGAACACGCGGACCGCAAGCGGATGGCTCGGCAGGTAGAAGGTGACGCCATCGGTGAGTTCATCAAAGCCGCTGAAAATTCGCAACGGCCGGTCGGTGGTCGCGCGCCACAGCTGCTCGATCGGCCGCGCCAGCAGCGAGGCATGGGCGGAACCCGGTGCCGGACCCGAGCTGTGGATCGCAAACGCGATCGCCGGCGCGATCGCCACCATGACGAACGGGAATGCGACCGCGAGCGCGAGGACGCCGACGGCGTCGCGGCGGGTGATCGCAACGAGCGGCGAGGACAAGAGCATGACCGGCAACAACGCAAAGGCCGACATGGACCAAAGCGACACCAAGCGCAGGCCGGTCAAGGGCGCGATCAAGGCCGGCAGCAGCAGCACCGCCCAGAACGCCACTGCCGCCAGCCGGCGCGCGGGCGACGACGGCCACGCCATGTCCTTGACGGCCGCGCGGCTCGGCCGCGCCACGACCGCCACGATCAAAAGCGGGACCGCGACATAGGCAACGCTGCCCGCGAGATAGCCGAGCGCGGCGCCGATGGTGGATGCGAGCGAGCCTGTCCCATGCAAGACGATGGCGTAGGAGAATGGCGCAAAATCGTTGGCAATCAGCCAGGCCGCGTGCGGGGCGACCGCCAGCGCGCCCACCGCGATCGTCACCCAGGGCGCCAGCGAGCGGAAATAAGCCGCGCGCCGGTGGTCGGCGAGCGCCGCAATGCCGAGCCCGAGCAGGAGGAAGACCGACCAGTACTTGCCGTACATCGCCGCCGCCGCGCCGAGCCCGGCGAGCGCCGCGTCGAGCACGCGCCGCGTCTCGAACGAGCGCAGAAACCACAGCGTCGTCGCCGCCCACAGCGGCAGCAGCACCGTGTTCACGTTGAACTTGAGTCCATGGAAATTGAAGAACGGCACCAGCGTCAGCAGCGCGAGCCCCAGCACGCGTTTTTCGCCGTCGAGAAACCGCGCGGTGAGCCGCCAGACGATCCACAGCGCGAGGCCGACGTTAACCATCGCGAGCAGGTAGTAGGCCCAGTCGGCGGTGGGAAAAACGGCAAACCAGGCGCGCACCACCGCCATCGCGAGCGGCGGATGCTTGGGATAGCCCAGCGCCAGCTCGCGCCCCAGCGCGAACTGCTCGGACATGTCGGCGTGGATGTCCTGGCTGCCCTTGGCGATGGTGCCGTAAAGCGTCCACAGCGCCACATAGCCGAGGAGAACCGCGACCGCCGTGCGCTCGCGCCGGGCGGGGTCGGCGAGCGCATCGAAGAGCCGCTCGATGCGCGCGAGGCCGCGGCGCCCGCTCTGCGTCATGGCCGACATTGCAAGCATCCTAGTGTGGTGGATTTGAAGTTCCTACGGGTTTGCAGGAAGCTTCGCATAGGAACTTCAAATCCAAAAACCACACTAGGGTCAAAAGATTTGCTAGTGTCCCTTTGATTCCGAAGTTCGCACCCGGGCGTGCCGCAAGGGCTTGCGAACTTCGGAATCGGGACACTAGTGCCGGTTTGGCCCCGATTTCGGGCGGGCAGCCTATGGCATGGCGTGCCAGGAAGGTCCATATCAAGGTCAGCGCGCTGCCATTGCTTTGCCGCATCCTCCGGCGATGGTAGACGCCTTGCTTCGGAAGAGGCCGAGAGAACATACGATGTGCCGCTGGATTGCCTATCGCGGCGAAACGATCCCGCTGGAACAGTACGTCACCGCCCCCGCCCACTCGCTGGTGGTGCAGAGTCAGCGGTCGTTGGAATCGACCGCCGCCACCAATGGCGACGGCTTCGGCATGGGCTGGTACGGGGAACACGCGGAGCCCGGGCTCTATCG
>JBKOXY010000297.1:0-5897 GCA_046725125.1 Pseudomonadota bacterium
GACGTGGTGTCGTTCCACGTCGTGCTCACGCCGGAGACGCGCTACATGTTCGGCGAAGCCGAGCTCAAGCTGATGAAGCCGAACGCCATCGTGCTCAACACCGCCCGCGGCAAGGTGGTGGATGAAAAGGCCCTCGCCCGCGCGATTGACGAGGGGCGCATCCGCGGCGCCGCCATCGATGCCTTCGAGGAGGAGCCGCTGCCCGCGGATTCTCCCCTGCGCAAGCTCAGCGATCGCGTGCTGCTCTCGCCCCACTCCGCCTCCTACACCGAGGGAGGCGAGCTCCGGCAGGGCGTAGCCTGGGCCACGCGCTCGGTGGTCACCGCGCTCAAGGGCGGCATTCCGGACAATGTCTACAACCGGGAGGTCATCCCGCGCTGGAAGGAGCGCTTCGGGGGCGCCAGCGCCGCCGGCGCGTGAGGCCGGCTGGCGGGCTCGGCCTAAAATTAGCGACGTTTTCGCGCCCCGGCCGGCGGCGCGAATCGCTCGATCTTTGTGAAGAAACAATGATTTAAGGTATGCATATTTCGCATAACTGCGGCGCAACATGGCATCTGATGCAACGCACCATGGAACCTTATTTATGCGGTGACTTGAGATTGCCCGGCGCCGGGCCGGGAGAAAGGTAACAACCATGTTGGTCGCAATCGTCAACTTCCTCCGCGCTTGGAGGCGCTACAACGCGAGCCTGAAAGAGCTCTATCAGCTCGGCGACCGCGAATTGGCCGATATCGGCATCACCCGATCGGACATCCCGCGGATCGCGTGGGACAGCGCTGACCGCGGAAATTCTTAAACCTTCCATAAAAGCGCCCGCCCGCGGGCGCTTTCGCTTTTGCGGCCTTGGAACCCCAGCTCGCAGTTTCGACCCGATCGCCTCCGCGTTCAGCCAGCCCGATTTGCAACACCAGAAACGGGACGAGATAATCTCGTCCCATGACCGACGAGCGCCTGCGAGCAGTGCACGTCATCGGCGGTGGGCTTGCCGGAGCCGAGGCGGCCTGGCAGATCGCCGCCCGCGGCGTCCCGGTCGTGCTGCACGAGATGCGTCCGCTGCGCACGACCGCGGCCCACAAGACCGCCGCCCTCGCCGAGCTGGTCTGCTCGAATTCCTTCCGATCCGACGACAACGAGCACAACGCCATCGGGCTCTTGCATGAGGAAATGCGCCGGCTCGGCTCGCTGATCATGTGCACGGCCGACGTCAATCAGGTCCCGGCCGGAGGCGCGTTGGCAGTCGACCGCGAGGGTTTTGCAGCGGCCGTGACCGCGGCGTTGGCCGCGCAGCCGCTGATCGACGTCCGCCGCGAGGAGGTCGCGGGATTGCCGCCCGCCGAGTGGGACAGCGTGATCGTCGCCACCGGACCGCTGACCTCGCCGGCGCTCGCCGAAGCGATCGCCAAGCTCACCGGAGAGGACGCGCTCGCCTTCTTCGATGCCATCGCCCCGATCGTTCACCGCGACACGATCGACATGTCGCTCGCTTGGCTGCAGTCGCGCTACGACAAGGCGGGACCTGGTGGATCGGGCGCCGATTACATCAACTGTCCGCTCACGCGCGAGCAATACCACGCATTCGTCGCCGCCTTGCTCGCCGGCGACAAGGTCGCCTTCCACGACTGGGAGACGCCCTACTTCGACGGCTGCTTGCCCATCGAGGTGATGGCAGAGCGCGGCCCCGACACCTTGCGCCATGGGCCGATGAAGCCGTTCGGCCTCACCAATCCGCACGCCCCTGGGGTCAAGCCCTATGCCGTCGTTCAGCTGCGCCAGGACAATCGGCTTGGCACCTTGTTCAACATGGTGGGCTTCCAGACCAAGCTCAAGCATGGCGAGCAGACGCGCATCTTCCGCACCATTCCAGGTCTCGAGCGGGCCGAATTCGCGCGCCTCGGCGGCCTTCATCGCAACACCTTCCTGAACGCGCCCAAGCTCCTCGATAGCGTTTTGCGGCTCCATGCCGAGCCGCGCCTGCGCTTTGCCGGTCAGATCACCGGCTGCGAGGGCTACGTGGAATCCGCCGCCATCGGGCTGCTCGCGGGCCGGTTCGCGGCCGCCGAACGGCTCGGCCATTACCTCACGCCGCCGCCGCCGACCACGGCGCATGGCGCGTTGCTCGCTCATATCACCGGCGGCCATGTGGAAACCGCCTCCGGCGCCGAACCGGCCGGCGCGCGCTCGTACCAGCCGATGAACGTCAATTTCGGCCTCTTTCCACCGCTCGCGCACGCGATCAAGAGCGAAAGCGGACAGCGTTTGCGCGGCACGGAGAAGGCGCTGGCAAAAAAGCGCGCGCTCACTCGCCGCGCCCTCGCCGACCTCGAGCGCTGGATCACCGGCGCCGATCGCGCCGCCGCGGCGGAATAACACCGATGGGCTTGCCGCGCGAAATCGAGGAACGCTGGACGAGCGGCGTGGTGCTCAAGCGCGACCTGCTTTCGACGGTGGAGCGCGGCCGCTTCGGCACCCGCGCGGGCGACGTCGAGGCGGTGCTGCGCCGGATCGACGAAGTCCCGTGGTGGAGTTTCGGCGTGGCGCGCCATCTGTTCGCGCGCGAGCGGCGGGCGCTTGCGATCGCGGGCGAGCTCGGCATCGCGCCGCCGCTCTTGTTCGCCGGTCGCGATGCGCTCATCCGCGGCTGGATCGATGGCCTGCCGCTCCACATCGCCAAGCCGCGCGGCGAGCGCAGCTTCTTCCGCTCGGCCAAGGTGGCGCTGCGCAAGCTGCATCGCGCCGGCATCTGCCACAACGACCTCGCCAAGGAGCAGAACTGGCTGCGCGGACGCGACGGACGCGCCTATCTCACCGATTTCCAGCTTGCCGCTCACTTCTCGCGCCGCTCCTGGCTTTTCCGCATCGCGGCTTACGAGGACCTGCGGCACCTGCTCAAGCACAAGCGGCGCTATGCGCCCGACGCGCTCACCGCCGCCGAGCGACGCGTGCTCGCGAAGAAGAGCCTTTTGACCCGGATCTGGATGGCGACCGGCAAGAAGCTCTACTACCGGATCACCCGCGACGTGCTGCACGTTAGCGACCGCGAGGGCGGCGGGACGCGGCTCCTCTACGATGCACCCAGCATCGCGGCGCGGCTCAAGGCGCACCCGCAGGTGCGCGAGGCGGTGGTCGTGGCCTTTCCCGATCGCCGCGTCGGGACCGGCCTCTATGCGTTCGTCGAAGGCGATCCAGGGCTCACCGAGCGCGGCCTGCGCGAATTTCTCGCGGCCGAGACGGCGGCAAAGACGGCCCCAAAATCGCCCGAGCATCTGCAGGTGACCGGGCAATTGCCGCGAGGCGTTTCGGGCGAGGTGCGCAGCGAGATCCTCGAGCTCGTTGCCATGAACCAAGTGGATCTGATCGAGTCGCTGATCGCAAGCGACGACGAGCGCGCCCTGGTGGCGCGCATCCTCGCTGATCGCCGCAACCTGCGCGACCGATTTGCGTTTTAACGGAAGATCCGCCGCGGCCGCCGCCCCGCGCGCCAGATGAGCCACTGTCGCCGCCACGGCGCGATTGCAACCGGCACGAATGGATCGTAGCCGCGCCGCTCCATGCGGGCGAGCGTCGGCCCCGCGAGCGCGACCGGCAGCAGCGCGGGCATGACGGCGGGCGCGGCGGTCGCGAGCAGCTCCTGCGCCGCGCCGAGATGGCCGCGGGCCCGCGTTCGCAGTTCGGCCAATGCCGCGAGCAATTGCGGTGTCGCCGGAGGGCCCTTGGCCTCCTGCCGGTTGGCTCCGTGCCGCGCCAGGATTTCAAGCGGGATATAGAGCTGGCCGCGCGCGGCATGGACCGGAAACGCCGCGAGCAACCCGGCAAGCGCATGGGCACGACCGGCATGATGGCTCAGCGCGCCGATATCCGGCTCGCCGCCGACAGTGAGGATTTGCGCCGCGAGCGCGACGAGGCTCGCGGAGGCGCCGTCCGCGTAGGCTTCAAGATCGGCAAGCGTCGCCATCGGCTCGTCGTAGAGATCGAATCTCCGCGCATCGATGAGCACCTTGAACCGCTCCGGCGGCAGCCGGTAGCGCGCCATGGTTGCGAGCAGCGCCGCCGCCACCGGATGGGCCGCGACCTCGCCCCGGCCCGCACCGCCCAACACGTCGCTCCACCACTGCAGCCGGATTTCCCCCGCCACGGGTTCGCGAACGACCTCACGCACGCGCGCGATTTCCAGGTTGAAGGCGTAGAGCGCAAACAGCGCGTCGCGACGCTCAGCAGGGGCAAACAAGGTGGTAAGAAAGCGATCCTTGTCCGCCGCACGTAAGAGCCCTTCGCAATGGGCGAATGCATCCTGCATGGGCGAGGTGTCCCGCTTGCGAAGCCGGCGAGCCCTTGCGGCGCATTCTCGTGCGAGCGTCGGGCTCGAAGGGACACTAGCAAACTATGGCTCCCGCGCGGGCGGGGCTACGACTTCGCGGTCGAGGTCTTCGCTTTCTCTGCCGGCTCCTCGGCTTCCATGCGCGTCGTCCCCACTCCGAGATAAATCAGGATCGGCGCGGCGATGAAGACCGAGGTATACGTGCCGACCAGAACGACGCCGAAGATCATGGTCGCCACGAAACTGTGGATGGCATGACCGCCGAAGAGAAGCAGCGCGAGCAGAGCAAGCGTCACCGTCACGTGGGTGATGATCGAGCGCGACAGCGTCGAATTGACCGAGATGTTGAGCAGGTCCGGCATGGACATGCGCTTGTATCGGCGCAGCATTTCCCGGATGCGGTCGTAGATGACCACCGTATCGTTGAGCGAGTAGCCGAGAATCGTGAGCAGCGCCGCGATGCTCGACAGATCGAAGTCGATCTGCGTCAACGACATGTATCCGATCGTCAGCACGAGATCGTGCACGTTCGCGATCATGGCGCCGAGCGAGAACTGCCACTCGAAGCGGAACCAGAGATAGATCAGGATGGCGAAGATCGCGAGCCCGAGCCCGATGGTACTCTTGGCCAACAATTCCGACGACACGCGCGGGCCGACCACTTCCACCCGGCGATAGTCGACCTCGCTGCCCAACGCCTGGCGGACCTTGCCGATGGCGGCCTGCTGGGCCTGTTCGCCGCCCGGCTGCTGGGCGACGCGGATGAGCACGTCGGCCGGGCCGCCGAACTCCTGCAGCTGCACGTCGCCCAGGCCGAGCCCGCTCAGCGCCGTGCGCATCTTGGCGAGATCGGCCGCGCCGCTCTTCGATTGCACCTCGATCAGCGTGCCGCCGACGAAATCGATGCCGAAATTGAGCCCATGAAAAAAGAACAGCAGGATGGCGACGATGGACAACGCCGCGGACACCGGAAAGCTGATGCGCCGAAAGCGCATGAAGTCGAACTTGGTGTCGTCAGGAACGATCCGCAGCAGCGGGATGGAGTGATACAGGCGCACGTCGGTCCCGCCTATGAAATCGCCAGTTGTCGCGGACGCGCCCACCTCACCCACCAGGCCACGATCAGCCGCGTCAGCGTGAAGGCGGTGAAGACGGTCGTCACGATGCCGATGCCGAGCGTCACGGCGAAGCCGCGCACCGGCCCGCTGCCGAAGAAAAATAGCACCGCGGCCGCGATGAAGGTCGTGATGTTCGAATCGAGGATGGTCGCGAGCGCGCGCGTGAAGCCGGCGTCGATGGCGGTAATGGGGGTGCGGCCGGTGCGAACCTCCTCACGGATGCGCTCGTAAATGAGCACGTTGCTGTCGACCGCAATTCCGATCGTGAGCACGATGCCGATGATGCCCGGCAACGTGAGCGTTGCATTAAGCAGCGACAGGATGCCGAAGATCATTCCCACGTTGACGGCAACGGCGATGCTGGCGAAAACACCGAACAGCCCGTACGTCACCACCATGAAGACGACGACGAGCGCGGCGCCGAAATAGGACGCGAGCTTGCCTTTCTCGATCGAATCCTGGCC
>JBKOXY010000374.1:0-3145 GCA_046725125.1 Pseudomonadota bacterium
AGCAAGGTCTTCGCCAAGCGGGTCGGCAAATTCAGGAATGTGATGTCCTGCACCTGCTCGCTGGTCCGGCGCAGCCGCGAGCAGAGGATCTCGATGAACTTGAGCATCACGTCGGGGTGGCTGCTCAGAAACGGAACGAAGTCGCGCCGCTCGATGACGACGAGCTCGCAGTCGGACATGGCGATGGCATCGGCGGTGCGCGGACGACCGTCGAGCAAGGCGATCTCTCCAAAAACCTCGCCCTCGTGAAAGAGGTTAAGCACGATGTCTTTGCCCTCGGCGGACGCGACGCTGACCTTGACCGTCCCGGCGAGCACCCCCATGAGCCCGGTGCCGGGATCTCCTTTCGCGAAGATGGTGTTTCCGCGCGCCACCCGACGCGACTTCATGTACGAGCCGAGATGCTCGATCACCGCCGGGGGAAGATCGCGAAACAGCGAATGATTGCGGAGCAGGGACAACCTGTCACGCGTGCGTTCCGCCGGCCGCTTGCCGCCTGGAATCGACATGAGAGCTCCCCCGTAATTCGAACTGCGCTCTCGAACACGCCGCCGACAACCGGTTTGTCGGAGACTCGATTCAAGCGGGGACAATATAACCCACAATAGCCAATGGCTATGGATTTGGCGTCCGCGTTTGCCAACGAGGGACATACTCCCTAAAGCAGCGACGCCTTTAAATGCACGCTGGGAGTGCATCTGACGAAGGGCCTGGCCGGTCGCGGGCGCAGCCGATTCGGCGACGAAAAGCGCCGCTCTGTGAACCACCTCACCGTCAAAGACCGCTGTCGATGGCAGGCTCGCACGCGAGCACGATTGATTCCGCGAGGTGGACCCATGCAAATGCACCAGATCCGCTACTTCCTGGCGCTCTGCGAGGAGCGCAATTTCACGCGAGCGGCCAGGCGCTGCGGCGTCTCCCAGCCCTCTCTGACCAACGCCATCATAGGGTTGGAGCGCGAGCTGGGCGGCGCCCTTTTTCAGCGCAAGCCGCTCATCGCCCTCACCGTGCTCGGCGGCGCCGTACAGCCTTATCTCGACCGGATCGCCCAAAACGCGGAGCATGCGCGCGAAGCCGCGCAGGCGCTGGCCGATGTGCGCCCGGCAAATTCCGAGCCTGCGCCGCGCGAGGAGCTCGCTGGGAGCCCGTTATGCCCCTCGAGCTGATCGTGACCGCGCTGGTCAGCGTCTATCTCGTCATCGTCGCCCTCGGTCATGTGCTTGTGATCGCGGCAATCTACAAATGCCTGCGCGAGGACTATATCGGCGGCCGCGGTCGCAGGACGACCACTGGCCCGGCGATTGAAACCGGCGCAAAGCGCGCCGCCGGCGCGGTAAATCTCAGCGAATCCCTCGAGCCGGAGCGCATGCATGCACTCGGCGCTCGCTGGTTGTTAGGGTCCGCTCGCCCCCGCGCGGGGCACCCCACGACGCTGGCGTCGCGGGGACCCCGTAGCGGAGACCCACAGCTGCGGGCAGCCTCCGGATGCTCGGAATAGGCGCGTCTGCGCGTCGGACGGGTTGACATCGAACCTTGCCTGCTCGAACACCGGCCGTCGCGCGCAGCGACGTCGGGCTTGTGCCATGGCGTAAGGCGTTCATACAATCCGCCGGCAAGCAGAGCGCGCTCCGAGAGCGCCGGCGGAGGAACACCAAATGCGGCGCTTCGGTCGGGCCGTGGTGTGCGCATTTTGTCTTGCCGTCAGCGCAGCGCAGGCGCCGGCGCAAACCTATCCATCGAAGCCAGTCAGGATCATCGTACCCTATGCGCCCGGCGGTTTGACCGACGTGGTTGCGCGTCTCTATTCCGAGCAGTTGCGACAGAGCTTCGGCCGCGGCGTGTTCGTGGAAAACAAGCCCGGCGCGTCGGGGATCATCGCCATCGAGGAGATGGCCCGCGCCCGGCCGGACGGCCACACCCTGATGATCGGCAACATCTCCACCAATGCGCTGACGCCGGTCGTGCTCGCGAAAAAGATGAAAATCGACTACGAGCGGGACGTCCAGATCGTCACCCCGCTGGCGGACGTCCCGGTCTTCTTCCTCGCAACCACGACGAATTTTTCACCCACGACGTTCGCCGACTTTCTCGCCTATGCCCGGGAACACCCGGGCAAGGTCCGTTACGGCAGCGCCGGCGTCGGCAGCTATCAGCAGATCAATACCGAAATCCTCGCCAAACGCGCCGGTCTTAATCTCGTGCACATTCCGTTCAAGGGCGGCGGCGCCGAGATCCTGCGCGATCTCGCCAATGGCGATATCCACGTGTCGTGGTTCAACATCACCAACCCGGTCGGATTGATGAAAGCGGGTCGCGTGCGCGCGCTCGCCATCGCCGCCGAGCAGCGGCTCTCGCAGCATGCGGACGTTCCCACGCTTGCCGAGGTCGGGTTCTCCGGCATACGCGCCGCGCAATGGGTGGCCGCTTTCGCACCGTCGGCAGTGCCGGCCGAGATCATCGAGACGCTACGCAAGGCGTTCGTCGTCGCGATGGGCGTCCCAGAGATGCAGGAGGCGTTCGCACGCGGCGGAATGCTCGTCCCGCGCCGGTCCGCGCTCGAGGATGCCAAGGGCTGGCTGCGGGACGAGATGGCGAGCTGGAAGCGCGATGTCCAGGACACCGGCATCGTCGTGGAGGAATGAGCTTGAAGATCGGCATCCTGCCCGGCGACGACATCGGCCTGGAAGTCGTTCCGGAATGCATCAAGGTGATGAAGGCCGCCGCCGCGCGCGAGCGGCTCGACATCGACTGGCGGGCGCTGCCGATCGGCAAGCACGGGCACGAGCAGCACGGCAATACCCTTCCGGCGGTGACCGAGCAGACGCTGCGCGAGCTCGACGGCTGGGTGATGGGGCCGATCGGGCACGCCGCCTATCCGCGCGGCGATGCAACCTGGGTGATGCCGCCGGTGCGCAAGAAGTTCGATTTGTTCGCGGCGGTGCGCCCGGCGCTGTCGCACGCCGCGATTCCATCGATTCACGAGAGCGTGGACATCGTCTTCTTGCGCGAGCTCACCGAGGGAATGCTCTATTCCGAGACGGTCGTCGCCGGGTTGCCGGAGTTCCGGCCCAACGACGACATCACGGTCGCCATGCGCGTGATCACGCGCAAAGGATCGAACCGCGTCGCACGCGAAGCCTTCGAG
>JBKOXY010000454.1:0-3489 GCA_046725125.1 Pseudomonadota bacterium
CACATTCCCAACAAGACCGGCGCCGCCGGCATGATCAACGATCTCGTCGTCGGCGACGCGCAGGTCGCGTTCATCAATGCCGCGAGCACGGCATCGATGATCAAGGCCGGCAAGCTGCGGCCGATCGCGGTGCTGGCGGAGACGCGGCTGGCGGAATATCCCGATATCCCGACGCTGGCCGAGGCCGGCTACCCCGGCGTGGGCACTTTGCACTGGCAGAGCATGCTGGCACCAGCCAATACGCCGAAAGAGGTTCTGGCAACTCTCTTCAAGGCGATCGTCGAGGCCGCGGATGCCCCGCAGCTGCAGGAAGCCTTCAAGAAGCAACTCGTCAGCGTCAAGCCGAACGCGACGTTGCAGGAGGCGCAATCATGGCTCGACAGCGAACTTGCCGCGTGGCGAAAGACCGTCGCCGAGGTCAAGATCGAATTGGCCGACTAGCGTGCGGCGATGTCGGCGCTACGGCGAACTGCTCGTGAATGTCGCAGCGCGGATGACGCGGGGCAATCGCGGCAACGATCTTGAAGCGGCCGATCGGATGCCGTGGGAGCATCGCCTGAAGCGGACAATGACATGAAACGGTTGGGCATTCTGTTGGTGCTGGTCTTCGCCCTCGGCGGCGTCGAGGTCGCCGCGCAAGACAAATATCCTTCGAAGCCGGTCAAGGTTGTCGTGCCGTTCGGGCCGGGCAGCGCCACCGATATCGTCATGCGCATCGTCGGCGAGCATATGCGGCCGATTCTCGGCCAACCGGTGGTGATCGAAAACAAGCCCGGCGCCTTCGGCATTCTGGCGATCGAGGAGATGGCGCGTTCGAGGCCCGACGGCTATACACTCCAAATCGGCAATCCCGGCACCAATGTGCTCGCGCCCATCATCTACAAGAAGAAATTCAAGATCGACTACGACAAGGACGTCACCTTGGTGACGAGGCTAAGCGAGGTTCCGCTCGTGCTCGGCGCCACCACCAAGGACTTCCCTCCCAAGACCTATGCCGAGTTCATCGCCTACGCCAAGGCCAACCCCGGCAAGGTGCGCTACGCCAGCGTCGGCATCGGCAGCAACAATCACTATGACATGGAAGCCTTCGCCCAATGGGCCGGCATCGTGCTCGCCCATCTGCCGAACAAGGGAGGCGGTGCCGCCATCACCAACGATCTCGTCACCGGCGACGCCCATGTCGCGCTGCTTAACGCCGCAAGCTCGATGGGCGTGGTCAAGGCCGGGCAGGTGCGGGCGCTGGCGGTAATGTCGGACCAGCGCGTGCCCGAATACGCCGATGTGCCCACCCTCACCGAGCTTGGCTATGCCAATGCCAAGGGCCTGTGGTCGGCATTGTATGCACCCGCTGCCACACCGCGCGACGTGCTCGAGATCGTCCGCAAGGCGGCCGTCCAGGCGCTCAATTCCGAGCAAGTGGCGACGACGTTCAAGCAGCAGATGATCAGGGCTGTTCCCAGCGCGTCGAGCGAAGAAGCGCAAGCATGGAACCAGGCTGAGGTGGCGTACTGGAAGAAGGTCACCGATGAGGTGAAGGTCGAGCTGCCGGATTGAACGGCGGTAAGAGCGGGCGCAGCGGGGAGAGAACAACAATGAAGATGGAGCCGGCTCCCGGCGTGCCGGTCTACGGCATCGTCGTTGAAAAAGATGTCGACGTCCCGATGCGGGATGGCGCGCGCCTCAAAGCCGATGTGTTCCGGCCGGATGATGCCGGCACCTTTCCCGCCATCTTGAATTTGGGTCCATATCAGAAGGACAAGCTGTGGGTTCCGCCAGGCAACCTGGAGGAAAGGCCGAACCCGCTGATGAACTGGGAGACCGTCAACCCGCAATGGTGGGTGCCGAAGGGCTACGCCGCGGTGCGGGTCGACGGGCGCGGCAGCGGCAAGTCCCCCGGCGAGTGCGAGCCGTGGTCGCTCGCGGAATCGATCGATCTCTACGACGCGATCGAGTGGACGGCGACGCAGCCCTGGTGCTCGGGCAAGGTCGGGCTGTGCGGCATATCCTATTTCGCCATCAACCAGTGGTTCGTCGCCAATCATCAGCCGCCGTCATTGGCGGCGATCATCCCCTGGGAAGGCTTCGCCGATCTCTATCGCGACGCCTTGTTCCACGGCGGACTGCTCAGCCTGTTCATGCCCAATTGGTACATGGCGCACTTGATGCACCACGTCGCCGGTCGAGCGTCCCGTCACCACCCGAACCGGTGGCAGACCAATACGCTGCATTTCTGGCTGCACAACAATCTCGACAGCGGTGCCTTCCGCGGCGCGCAGGCGCAATGGGACCAGATCACGGTGCCGATGTTCAGCGTCGGCAACTGGTCGGGCATGGGATTGCATCTGCGCGGCAACACCGAGGCCTTCATGCGAGCGGCGACGCCGCACAAGAAGCTTCGCATCCACGCCGGCACGCATGTGCATCCGTTCTACTCCGAGGACGGCCGGCGCGATCAGCTGCGCTTCTTCGACTACTGGCTCAAAGGCATCGACAATGGCGTGATGGCGGAGCCGCCGGTGAAGCTCGCGATCCGCAAGGGCCGCGACGAAGTGGAGTGGCGCTTCGAGCACGAATGGCCGCTCGCGCGCACGCGATGGACCAAGTTCTATTTCGATCTGTCGCAGCCGGCGCCGGGGACGGCCACGAATGCCGGCCGCCTCGTCGCCGCCAATCCGCAGACCTGCAGCTCGCGCACCTATCCGGCCACCAGCCTGGGGTCCATGGGTTCGACGTCGGCAGCCTCGTCGCAAGTGATGGGCGGCGCCATCCCGCCCGGCATGGGGGTCGCGCTCGAGACGTCGCCGCTCGCGCAGGACGTCGAGGTCACCGGGCCGGTCGCCGCGGTGCTGTGGGTCGCAAGCTCGAGCGAGGACATGGACTTGTTTCTCACCATCCGCAACATCGACGGCGACGGCAACGAAGTGCTGGAGACCGGCCAGCAAGGGACGCCGGTGCCGGTGGCGAAAGGATGGCTGCGCGTGTCACACCGTGAATTGGATGCGGAGCTGTCGCTGCCCTACCGCCCTTATCATCGCCACCGACGGCGGCTTTACCTGACGCCCGGCGAGATCGTGAAGGTCGAGGTCGAGATCTGGCCGACCTCGATGGTGTTCAAAAAAGGCCACCGCATTCGCCTCGACATTCAACCCCGCGACGGCGTCGGCAGCACCGCCTACATGCACTACCACGCCGACTACAACACCGGGACGAACACGATCTACGCCGGTGGCGAGAAGGAATCCTACCTTTTGCTGCCTGTGATTCGGGCGACCTAGCGCTTACAGATCACAAAGTGATCATTTCTGAATTTCTCAGTGTCATCACCCGCGAAAGCGGACGATCCAGTAACCACCGAAATACGGTGTGGCACGATTTGGCCGCTCAGAATATTCGGTGTTTACTGAATGCCCGTTTGCGCGGGCATGACGATGGGAATGGGAGCGACGGTTGAGCCTCGGAAAGGAACAAAGCAACTCGCCCCATCCGTTC
>JBKOXY010000521.1:0-6844 GCA_046725125.1 Pseudomonadota bacterium
GCCGCCGGGAACGAGCGGCTGCGGCCCGTTCATCCAGCAACGGCGAATGCCTTTCTTCAGCAGCATGGTGGTGATGGTCGCGGTGGTGATCGCACGCAGCGTCTCGTAAAGGGCCGCACTCATGGCACACCTCTTTGGCACACCTCTTTGGCAAGCCTCCTTGGCGTCCGCCTCAGACCGGCGCGATGCCGAGGCGCGCGTCGCGTCGCCGCAGCCAAGCCACGAACGGAATCGACAGCAGCACCATCCACGCCTTGCCGACGATCTGGCCGAGCAGGAATTCGAGCGAGCCGAAGGCGAGCCACAAAAACACGACGGAATCCACGACCAGTCCGACCACGCCCGACGCGACGACCGCGATGAGGAGCCCGCGCCGAGCGAGCGGGGTATAGACCGCGAGATCAGCGAATTCCGAGAGCAGGAACGCGGCCGCCGAAGCGATGACGAGCGCGGGCGGCGCCAGCAAGGCCGAAAGCACGGCACCGGCGAGAATAGCAAGCGATGCTGCCGCGACCCCGAGCCGGCGCTGAACCAGGTCGCGCAGCACCAGCGCAGCGCCGGCCATGGTCACGCCCGACGGCGCCATCAGCCCCGGCGCTACCGGAACGAGGCAAGGTCCCTGCGGCTGGCACACCGTGCCGGCGTGCCCGATCAGCCAATTCGCCGCCGGAATGGTGAGCGCAAACAGCGCGAGAAACACGACCCCCTCATCCCGACGTCTCGTCTCGATCATCGTGTGGACATCCATTTGGCGAACCCGTCGGCCCGCAACCGGCAGGCCGGACATGTCCCGCAGCCGTAGCCCCAGTCGTGCCGCTGCGAGCGGTCGCCGAAATAGCAGGTGTGGGTGTCCTCGACCAGCACCTCGAGCAACGCGTCGCCGCCGATCTCGTGCGCCAACGCGAAGGTCGCGGCCTTGTCGATCCACATGAGCGGCGTATGGATCACGAAGCGGCGTTCCATCCCCAGGTTGAGCGCCAGTTGCATGGCCTTGATGGTGTCGTCGCGGCAGTCGGGATAGCCGGAGAAATCGGTCTCGCACATGCCGGCGACGAGATGCTTTGCTCCGCGCCAATAGCAGAGCGCGCCCGCAAACGCGAGGAAAACGAGATTGCGGCCGGGCACGAACGTCGTCGGCAGCCCGCTCTCTCCGATCTCGATGGCGACCTCGCGCGTGAGCGCGGTGTCGGAGATGGCGGCGAGCGCGCCGAGGTGAAGGAGGTGATCCTCGCCCAGCCTTTCGGCCCACGCCGGGTCGAGGGCCCGCATGCGCTCACGCACGCGCGGCCGTGCCTCGAGCTCGGCGCGATGGCGCTGGTCGTAATCGAAGCCCACCGTCTCGACGCGGGCGAAACGCTCGAGCGCCCACGCCAAACACACCGTCGAATCCTGTCCGCCGGAGAACAGGACGAGCGCGCTGTTGGGATCCATTGAGCTCACGATTGTGACTTCGGAGGTGCAAGTAGCGAATAGCGGGTCGCGCGCCGCTCGAAGTCATTATGCGCTATCCGCCACTCACCATTCGCTACTCGAGAGCTTCTTCGCTATTCGCCACCCGCCCGCTTGCCCGGCTGATAGGCCAGCTTGCGCGCCAGCGTCGCGAGCTCGCAGCCCTCGCAGTAGCGGCGATCCTTAAAATCGATCCAATTGTGGGCATAGATGTTCTCGGTTGGAATGTCGTAGCGCTCCTGCAAGAACCGAACCAGGACCAGCCAGGCTTGCCTCTGCGCGCGCGTCGGCGGCTTGGCAACGTCCGGGTAGTTGCCCACGAATTCCACCCCGATCGAGTTGGTCTTGATCACGCCGCGATAGGTCTTGGAATTATCGACGTATTTATTGTCGTTTCGATTGGCGCCGTCGCCGTGGGTCGGGATCGCGGTCTCCGCCGTCGACCAATAGACGGTGCCGTCCGTTTCCACCCATAACATCACGCCACGCTTGGTGGGATTTTTCGCTTGCTCCAGCGCCATGCTTTTCGCCGAGCCGGCGGGCCCTTCGGTCTGGTGCACGATGATGTTGCGCCAATGGTTGGCGTCGGCCGGCAAGCCGAGCGGATGGAGGTAGACGATGGTAAGACCCGGGATCTGCGGCTCGCCGGACTGTTTGGCGAGCTCGCGAAAGCTTTCGGGGAGCGCGGGCGGGTCCGCGTCGTCACCGGCTTCTGCTTCGTGCGAGCCGGCGGCGGGCCGCGGGCGCGGCAGCGTGGTTTGCTCGCGTGCCGCCGGCGATGAGCGAACCGCCGCGCGCGCCGCCTCGGCCCAAGCAGAATCGATCAGCTCCAAATATCCGATGGGCGGGCCGACCGCGATGACCGCAAGCGTCGCTAGGCGCACCAACCAGTGAGGACGCATCAATTCCATTTCAATCCCATTGCGGCGATCCCGAATAGGCGTAATCGACGATCCGTCCGTCGCGGTGCGCGAGACGCGCGATCTCGGCCATCTCGGCCCGCGCGAGTTCGAAGTCGAAAATCGCGAGATTTTCCGACAGCCGTTCGAGGCGGCTGGTCCGCGGGATGACCACGATGCCCGACTGCACCAGGAAGCGCAGGCCCACCTGCGCGGCGGTCTTGCCGTGCGCCTTGCCGATGCGCGCCAGCACCTTGTCCCGGCTCACGCCGCCGCGGGCCACGGGGCTATAGGCCACGACCGCCATGCCGTGGCGCCGGCAGGCTGCGATCACCTTCGACTGGTCGATGAACGGATGCACCTCGATCTGATTGCAGACCAGCGGCTCGGCCGCAAGCTTCACGGCCTCCTCGATTAGCGCGACGGTGAAATTCGACACCCCGATATGGCGGGCAAGCCCCATGCGCTTGACCTTGCAGAGCGCGCCGAGCGTGTCGCGCAGTGGGATCTGCGGATTCGGCCAGTGCAGCAGGAGCAAATCGACGTGCGAGAGCTCTAACCGCGCGAGGCTCGCTTGAGCGGAACGCTCGAGCTCGCGGGGGGTAAAGTGCGACGGCCACACTTTCGTGGTGATAAACACCTCATCGCGTTTTATGCCGGCGGCGCGCAGCCCCTCCCCCACCTCACGTTCGTTGTCGTAAAGCTCGGCGGTGTCGACGTGGCGGTAGCCGCGCTTGAGCGCCTGCTCGACGACACGCGCACAGGTACGCCCGCGCAGCTCCCAGGTGCCGAGGCCGATGAGCGGGATGCGGGCGCCGTGCGCTTCGACGACGTGGGCTGCAACGGACATCACCACTCACCTCCGCTCGGCATCACTGGTTGGCGACCGGCTTCAATTGTCCCAGCGCGGCGCGTGCGGCGGATCGACCACCCGCATGCCGGCCTGCTTGAGCTTGCCGATCTCGGCCATTTCGGCATCGCTCAGCTTGAAGTCGAAGACCGCCAGATTGGCGGCGAGGTGGTCGGGATTTGGCGTGCGCGGGATCGGGATGATGCCCTGCTGCACGAGATAACGCAGCGCGATTTGCGCTGAGCTCTTGCCGTGGCTCCTGCCGATGCGCTCGAGCGCCTCGTTGCCGGGCACCTTGCCGCGGGCGAGCGGGCAATAGGCCGTGACGGCGAGGCCGTGGCCGCGGCAGGCGGCAAGCACCTTGCCCTGGTCGATGAACGGATGGACCTCGATCTGGTTCGTCACCAGCGGTTCGCTCGCGAGCTTCACCGCGTCTTGCAGCAAAGGGATGGTGAAATTCGCGACCCCGATATGCTTGGCTCGCCCGTCGCGTTTGGCCTTGCACAGCACGCCGAGCGTCTCCTTAAGCGGCACCTTCGGGCTCGGCCAATGGATGAGAAGAAGGTCGACCCAGGAAAGCTTGAGCTTCTTCAGGCTTTGATCGAGCGAGCGCTCGAAGTCGGCGGCGGCAAGCTGATCGTGATAGACCTTGGTGGTCACGAAAACATGCTCGCGCTCGAGGCCGGCGGCGCGCAGCCCGCGATGCAGCCCCTCACCGACCTCGCTCTCGTTGCGGTAGCGCTCGGCGGTGTCGATGTGGCGATAACCGACACAGAGCGCTGTCTCGACCGTGTCGATGCACACCGCGTCCATGAGCGTCATGGTGCCGAGCCCGATCGCGGGAATCTTTGCGCCGTTGGCTTCGACGAAATTCATGGCATGCTTCCCCCACTCCGAGGCGCCAGCTCGAGCCTGCAATTCCAGAGGCCGGAAGGCGCAGTCCTGATCGCGTCACAAACTCGGGCGGTTACTGGATGCCCCGCCTTCGCGGGGCATGGCAACCGTATTTTCGTCGGCGACAGGTTTTTCGGCGCCCGCCACCGCAAAGATTAGAATAATTCAATAGTACAACACTTGCGTCGCGGCCGGCGAAGCCTTTCATATCATCTGAGCGTTCATTGGACGGCAGGCGTGATGCGCGGATTTGCATTGGCGATCGTGCTGGCGGCACTCGGCATGCCGAGCGCGCCCGCCCTCGCGCAGGAGTTCAACCTCGTCATCCGCAATCACAAGTTCGAGCCGCAGGAAATCCGCGTGCCTGCTGGCAAGCGCATATCGATCTACGTCACCAACGAGGATCCAACCCCCGAGGAATTCGAGAGTACCGCGCTCAAGGTCGAGAAGGTCATTCCCGGCAAGTCCAAAGGCCTGGTGCGCATCGGACCGCTCGCCCCCGGCCGCTACGAGTTCATCGGCGACTTCCACGCGGACACCGCCAAAGGCGTCGTGATCGCGGAATAGCAGCATGTTCGGCGCGCTCGTCATCGTTTTCCGCGAAGTGATCGAAGCCGGTCTGATCATCGGCATCGTGCTGGCGGCGACCCGCGGCATCAGCGGCCGCGGACATTGGGTCGCGGCCGGCGTGCTCCTCGGCACGCTCGGCGCCGGCATCGTCGCCCTGTTCGCCGAAGCCATCGCCAACGCCTTCGAAGGCTCGGGACAGGAACTGCTCAATGCCAGCGTGCTCGGCGCCGCCGTGGTGATGCTGATGTGGCACACCGTATGGATGGCACGCCACGGCCGCGAGATGGCGGCCGAGATGGCCGCGGTCGGCGCGGCGGTGACCGCGGGCAAGCGGCCGATGACCGCGCTCGTCGTGGTGGTGGGACTTGCCGTGCTGCGCGAGGGCTCGGAAGTCGTGCTGTTCCTCTACGGCATCCTCGCCGGCGGCGCGTCGGGGTCCTCGCTTTTCGTCGGCGGCACGCTCGGGCTCGCGGTCGGGGCGGCGTTCACCGCGTTGACCTATTATGGGCTGCTCAGCATCCCCGCGCGGCACATTTTCGCCGTGACGACCGTGCTCATTGCATTGCTGGCCGCGGGGATGGCGGCGCAGGCGGTGCAGTATCTCGACGCCGCCGGCGTGATCAACGTGCTCAGCCGCCAATTGTGGGACAGTTCGCCCTGGCTGCCACAGGACGGAATCATCGGTCACATGCTCCGCACGCTCATCGGCTACACCGACCGCCCGACCGAGCTGCAGCTCATCGTTTATCTTGCGACGCTCACGGCCATGGCGGCGCTCGCGTGGCTCGCGGCACCGACCCGCGCGAGGCGCGCACCGGCCTAGTTGAGCCGCGGTGTCCGGTCGACAGCGCCCGGGACGCGCACGCGTCAGGGCTGCGGCTTGGCGGTACTGAGAACGGCGAAAGCGACCTCGGGCACCTCGTCGATCACCTTGAGCAGCGCGCGAGCGGGGCCGCGGGGCGAGCGCTTGCCCTGCTCCCAGTTGCGCACGGTCTCGATGGGCACCCCGATGCGGGCGGCGAACTGCGCCTGGGTGAGCTTGGTGCGCGCACGCACGCCGCGGGCATAGGCGGCGTCGGCCGACGCGCCGCGCGCGGCCCTCGCCGCCGCAACCCAGCCACCGGCTGGCCGCCCGTGGCGCATCTGCTGCGCGATCTCCGCGAGCGGACTCGGAAGTGCCGCCTCGCTTCCGTCGGGAAGAATCTCGACGATCCGACCGTCTGCTTTCAGTCTGACCCGCATCATGGTGGCCATAGGCCTATGTGATTCCCTCTGATCGGCCAAGAAGTTACGTACTCGCATGGTTGTTCACTGGCTGATGGGCTGTAGACTTAGTCGGCCGATGGATGCTCAGCCATTGGCCTATAACGGGGGGCACCGCCGAGCTGAAGGAGGTCAGCCGGTCATGGCCGGCAGGCGACGGGCATCTCGGTTATTTGAGGCCGAACCACAGCGTGGCGATGCCGAGGAATGAAAAGAATCCGACGACATCCGTCACCGTCGTCACGAACACGCCCGACGAGATCGCCGGATCGGCGTGGAAGCGATGGAGCACGAGCGGCACCAGAATGCCGCCGAGCGCCCCTGCCAGCAGATTGCAGATCATGGCGAGGCCGATCACCACGCCGAGGTCGGGCACCTTGAACCACGCCACCGCTGCAACGCCGGTGATGACCGCGAACGCCAAGCCGTTGACCAACCCCACGAGCACCTCGCGCAGGATGATGCGCGCGGCGTTGGCGCTCGACAATTCGTGCGTCGCGAGCGCACGGACCGCTACCGTCATGGTTTGGGTGGCAGCATTGCCGCCCTGGCTCGCCACGATCGGCGCCAATACCGCCAGCGCCACCATTTTTTGCAGCTCCCCCTCGAACAGGCCAAGCACCGACGAAGCGAGAAAAGCAGTCGCAAGATTGACCAGCAGCCAGTTGAAGCGCCCGCGCGCCACGAACCACACCGGATCCGACAGTTCCTCCTCGCGGCCGACGCCGCCGAGGGCGCGAATGTCCTCCTCGGCCGCCTGCTCGATCACGTCGACGATGTCGTCGAAGGTGATGACCCCAACGAGCCTATCCGCCTCGTCCACCACCGGCGTGGCGACGAGGTCGTAATGCTCGAACAGGCGCGCCACGTCTTCCTGGTCGTCGGTGACGCTAACCGGATGCATCTCTTCATCGATCAG
>JBKOXY010000326.1:0-14773 GCA_046725125.1 Pseudomonadota bacterium
TCCAGATCAGGACCAGCATCGACGCAATCGCCTCCTGGCCGCGCTGCGGCCGCGGGATTTTGCGCTGCTCGAGCCCCACCTGCAGATCGTCCCTATCCGCGAGGGCGAGTTCTTGCATCTGCCCGGTGATGAAATCGAACAGGTCTATTTCCTGCACAAAGGCATCGTTTCCCTGATGACCATCTCCGAGGACGGGGATGCAATCTCCACCGCGAGCGTAGGAAGCGAGGGAGCTATCGGTACGATCGCCGGAACTGGCTTCGTGCGCGCCTTCACGCGAGCGATGGTGCAGGCGCCGGGGGTGGCCTCACGGATTGCGGTCCCGCACTTTCGCCGCGCAGTGAGTAAGAGCGAGGCGATCAATGATGTCCTCACTCGCTATCACATGGCGCTGATGTGCCAGGTTCAGCAAACCTCGTTGTGCAATTCGGTGCACGATGCGACCTCGCGCTTGAGCCGGCTGCTGTTGGTTCTGAGTGAGCAAGGCGAGGGCGACACCATCTCGTTCAGCCAGGAACGGTTGGCCGACATGCTAGGGCTGCGCCGATCGAGCGTCACATTGGCCGCACAGACGCTGCAATCGCGGCGCTTGATAAGCTATCGACGCGGACGAATCGAGATTGTCAACCGCAAGGGGCTGAAAGCCGCTGCGTGTGAATGCTACGAAGTCGTTAGCCGGACACTCGATCAATTTTTGGAGGACAAGCAGGTTGCGAGATAACCGCTAGGCTAAAAAATGGAGCGATGGCGCGTCGCTACACGGAAGTCGGTTCTTGTGTCGGCAAATAAGACTCTAGACACCATAAAGTAGAGAGCCGTCCGCCATGGTGGGGCTTTGGGCTATAAGGTCTTCCCCCTGGGGAGACCATCATGGTCAAGCACGGCGCGCTGTCGAAATCACATGTGTATAAACTGCTGCGTTCAAAGGACGCGCGCGTCCGCCGCGCCGCCTTCACACTTCTGGAAACCAGCAATCCCAGGCTCAGAAGAAATAGCGAGCTGTTCATAGAAATCACGCGATTCATTTGGGACGCTAATCCGAGCTACGAGGTTTATCGGGAGTTCACCAAGCGCCACTTTCAGGCTCGCTATAAGGTCCACGAGCTCATTGGCGCCCGTCTCAAAATGGAAAATCAAAAGAAACAGCGCGCTGCGGAGGACCATCTTACCGACAACACGCGCCATCGTGAGGGTGGATTTTTCAAGCGATTGTTTCGTCGCGCATCTCGCAGCAGCCAAGGTTGTGAAACGTCCTGGTCTCAAGCGCGCCGAGGCGCGTGACGCCGCGGCGGCGTTGAGGCGCGTGCGGATCGTCGCGCAACGCCCGCAGCATCCGCCGACCACGCGAGTGAGCTTCGCGCCGGCGTAGCGCGTCCGCGGAACGGCAAGGGGCCACGGGCGGCGCGAGATTCACTCGAAGCCTGGCGCGAGCGAGGTTGCGAGGTGTCCAGGTATTCTTTTGCTCCTTCAGTGTGATTGTTGTGCAACAGCTTGCTGGGATTTCATTGCTGGATGGACCTCGACCACGCCGAATGAATTGGCCTTTCCGAGACAGCCTGTCGGCTGTGAAGAGGAGGGCTGGGGCATGTCGTCCTATGCAAGTTACTGTCAGGATCAGGCTACCGACTGCGCGCGACGCGCACGACTGGCGCGTTCACCGGAGATCGTCTCCCACTGCCGAAGCTTGGAATTCCGCTGGCTGAGGCTTGCAGAGCAGGCACAAGCGACGGGTGGCGCCCTGGGTCACGCGAGCGATCTAGCAGCAGCCGCATTGGTTCCGCTGGGCGACACGACTGCGACATGCCCGGCGGAATACGCGAAACGAGCCGGAGAGCTGATCGCACGCGGCGCGCGTTCGTTGCGCTCGACTTTGCGGCAAAAGACGTCAGCGCCGCCTCGCGAGCCGAACGGTCCGTGAGATGAAGCGCGCGGGTGCTACGTCGTTGCGAGCCATCAGGTCTCACTTGAGCATGCTGCCTCCCTGCTCGAGCAGAACACTGACGTTCACCGGCAAGTCGGAGCACAGGAGCATGGGTCTCACGCTTCGCCCGACCGGCCTTGGCTCTCCGGCGGACAAAGACCGCAGCGATTACACCGTCTTCAGCGGCGAATTTGCCGTGGGCCGCATCTATGAAGTGCGCGGCGCGCCCGCGGATCTTCAGTGGTTCTGGGCGATCACCGGCATTTTTGGCACGCCCGCGGACATGCGCATGGATGGCCACGCGCCGACGCGCGAATCCGCAGAGGCACAGCTCGGCGAGAACTGGCGGACGTGGCTGGCATGGGCAAAGCTGACCGAGATCGAGGGCTAGGGAGGCGCCGCACCATCGACGCGCCGCGCCCCGCGGGCATAGGTCTTCCGGGCGAACAGCCTCACAGGCGTTTCATTGGTGATGAGCCGAGGCCGAGCGCCATGTCTCATGTCACGAGTTGCTCATGCGCATGTGCGGATTTGCTGCTCGGCGCGCGAACAGGGACGTCGTTCTGGAAAAGAACCAGAAGGCGGATGCCGCGGCGAGTGCTGCGCCCAAGATCAACAAGAGATAGGTGATCCAGGACGACTCGGCCGGTACGGCGGCGGCAGCAGCACGATCGAGGTCATTGACCTCGTTCGGGTCGACCACTTGCACCGCATTCGTCTTGGCAGCTTCCGTGGCGTCTACGCTTGCCGCCGCTGGCGCCGCCCCTGGCGCACTGGCGCCGGCGCCGTCGGTACTTGGGAGAGTCGGCCAAGCCGCCGCCGCAGTCGCCACCGGACTTTGGTCCCGGCTTTGGTCATTGAGAGGTTGGTCCGCAGGCGACGGCGGCACCATCGCGGGAGGAGCTTCTGCCGGTTTCTGCGAGATGGAAGCGGCCGCCTGCTCCTGCGCGGCGGGTTTGCTCACCTTCGCGCGGGCGGTGGCGCGTGGCGCCTCCCGTTCGCGCCTCGCCTGTGCCTTCTCATTCGGACGCGCTGCGTGGCTCGCTTTCTTTTGCGGCTGCGCCGACGGCGCGGGCTGAGCCGGCGCATCGGCGGTCTCTTGCGTCGCCGCCTGCGCCCTTATCGGGCACGGGTACCGATCGTCATCGCACGCCTGCGCACTCGTCAATGGCAGACCCGCGAACACCCCAGCCCCAGTTATCACGATTGCCAAAGTGCGTAGAGTGAGCATGCATCCTCCTATCCCCATAGAGGTGGATGGACCTTATCCCCATAGAGGTGGATGGACCTATATACCGAGCCGCCACGATGGCGCTGCATTGGCGCAAATGGGGCATTGTTCGCGCAATCCGGGGGCGGAAATGTTAACGGTTCCAAGGATCAAAGCATTGCCAACAGCGGACTCATACATGTGCCGCTGACGGCGATCGAATTGTTTATGGGGCGCTGGCCGATGCGGTACGAGAGGCTCCCTGCTTCGGTCCCAGCACCACCACAAGCGCGCCCGTCTTCACCCGACTGTAGAGATCGATCACATCCTCATTGGTCAACCGGATGCAACCCGACGAAATCGCATGTCCGATCCATCCGGGCTGGTTCGTGCCGTGGATGCGATAGAGCGTGTCCTTGCCGCCGGTGTAGAGGTAGAGCGCGCGCGCGCCCATTGGATTGCTTGCACCGCCTTCGACGTAGTTCGGAAGCGGGCCCAGCCGTCGCTTCTCACCCTCGGTCGGCGTCCATCCTGGCCATTCTTCCCTGCGGCCGACTGTGGCCACGCCGGACCAAGCCTGAGCATCCTCGCCCACGATCGCGCCGTAGCGAATCGCCTGACCTTCGGGGAGCACGTAGTAAACGTAGCGTGCATCGGTGTCGACCAGGATAGTGCCTGGCGATTCCTTGCGGTGGTATCGAACGACCTGACGCCGATAGGCGGGCGGAATCCACGCCTGCCGGTAGGGAGGGTTCGCCAGTTGCTGCCTGTCGCGCGCCGTGAAATTGGCGTCCGGCACGGGACCAGGAGAAGACCCCAGGCGGCCGAACAGCGCCTCGAAAATATTTTGGGCAGAGGCCGAAGCCACAGAGGTGAGAAGCGTCGTGGCCGTGATGCCGGTCACGAGGATGTCTTTGACGCCGCGGCTCAAGCGGGTCTGGCGACGGATCAACAAAGCGAAAGGTCCCCCGACTCGCGCGCCAACGATTCCCCAGGCGCACCATCTTTCGATACCTTCGGTGGCGGGCGGAAGTATGACCTCGGAGTGCCGGGAGTAAGACGTTTGGAACCAATCGCGCCGAAGACCGATTGGGCCGACAAAGCATGCGCATTTTGCCTGGACCGGGAAAGAGGGGGTGATCGTGCAAGTTCACCGGGCCTCACACACAGTGGCGCAGCTTCGTGCGAGATTTCTAATACTTTCATCGTTAGATCGCGCCGTCTCGTAAAACGTCTAGCAACACGACTTACGCTTACCACCAGCGCTCCTTTCCCCAATCTTCCTCGGCTTCGCGTTTGACCGCCGGGAACTCTCCGGCAATGACGCGCACACCGGGCCTCCCCGGGACTCGCCAGGCACGAACGGGAGGGAGGCCCCGGGGGACCTGCTCCTCCGGGGCCAGGTGGTCTCGGTGCGTCCTAGGCCGTACCGGAGAACCGCCCGCCCATGATCTCCGAAGGTCTGTGGAGAGTTCCCTGGGAACGCCGGTGGAAATCTGAAAAACAATCGCTGTGATATTTTTGCAAGCCTGAAGACGGGCCGCTTGCCGCCGTCTCTATCCAAATTGTTGCTACTCCCCATCCTGTCGTCGGCGACGCGGGCACGATTCTAAAGCACCAGCATCCCGATACCGGATGAGTGCGAAGCGTTTTGCGGCAGCTCTGATCGATCTGACGGTCCGCGTTCGCGCAGCGGAACCATTTCTGTCCGCCGTGCATTTGCGTGCATGCAGGGCGGTCGGGATCGGGCGTGTGCGCAAGTCTTTGGACGCGGAGTGGCCGCAGGCCTCTTCGGCGCGATCCTATGTTTTGCGGCCGGCGCCGCATCGGCCCAAGAATCCACGAAAGCATCGACGCAAGCATCGACGCAAGCATCGACGAAAGCAGCGGCGAAAGCAACGGCGCAAGCATCGACGAAAGCATCGGCGCAAGCATCGACGAAAACATCGGCGCAAGCATCGACGAAAACATCGGCGCAAGCATCGACGAAAGCATCGGCGCAAGCAGCGGCGAGAGCCTCGGCGCAAGCATCGACGAAAACATCGGCGCAAGCATCGACGAAAGCATCGGCGCAAGCAGCGGCGAAAGCCTCGGCGCAAGCAGCGGCGCAAGCCTCGGTCCAAGCATCGGCGAAAACATCGGTCCAAGCATCGACGAAAGCATCGGCACAAGCATCGCCCCAAGACGCATCGGCCCAACAGCCGCTGAAACTTTCAGGCAGCCAGCTCGAGCCGGTCAAATGGACCGAGCTCGCGGGCTGGACGGCCGATGATCATCTCGCCGCTTTCGCAGCCTATCGGGAGAGCTGCCGCGCCGCGCGCAAGACGCCGCGCACCGACGATCGCGCAGCGATTTTTGCCGCCCTATGGAACGTTTGCCGCGACGCCATGGGCCTGCGGCCACGGGATGCGGATACCGCCCGCGCCTTCTTCGAACGGAACTTTCAACCCGTTCGCATCGCGCGCCTGGGCGAGGTCGCGGGGCTGCTGACCGGCTATTTCGAGCCGGTTGTTGCGGGCTCGCGCTTTCCCAGTCCCGAATTCAATGTCCCGGTCTACCGCCGGCCGCGTGATCTGGTCGCCGTCGGTTACAAGCCCGCCTCCGTCGCATTTCCGAACAAAGGGGTGCGCATCGCTCGCCGCACCGCGAACAACGAACTCGTGCCGTACCACGACCGCGGCGCTATCGAGGCCGGCGCGCTCGACGGTCAGAAGCTCGAGATCTGCTGGCTCAAGGATCCGTTCGACCTGCTCACGATGCAGATCGAAGGCTCGGCGCGCGTGATCCTCGAGGACGGCACGCCGCTGCGCATCAGCTACGATTCGCACAACGGTTATCGCTATAGCTCGATCGAGCGCGTGCTCGTCGAACGCAATCTCATCTCGCGCCAAGAGATGTCGGCGCAGCGCGTTCGTGACTGGATGACCGCGCATCCGGACGAAGCTGCGAAGGTACGCGCCGCCAACCGCTCCTACGTGTTCTTCCGCATCACCGGACTCTCGAACGAAGGCGAACCGGTCGGCGCGCAGGGGGTGCCGTTGACGCCGGGCCGCTCCATTGCCGTCGACCGGCTGCACGAATACGGGACGCCGTTTTTCATCGAAGCCGATCTGCCGATCGAGAGCGTGAAGTCGGTTTCACGCTTCGGCCGGCTGATGATTGCGCAGGACACGGGATCGGCGGTCGTGGGACCGGCGCGCGCCGACCTCTACTGGGGAGCCGGCGATGACGCCGCTCGCATCGCCGGCCGCATTCGCCATCCCGGTCGCTTCGCGATGCTCGTTCCGCGCGAACTCGACATGATCGCGGCCGGCAGGCACATGCCGTTGCCGGTGCCGAAACCGAAGATCGCCGAGGTCGAAGTCGACAAAACGGACGGCAAAGGCAAGGCAAATTCCGTCAAGGCCGGCGAGATCGTGGCCGGCAAGCATATGCCATCGCCGCCGAAACCGAAGGTGCCCGAAATCGAAGTCAAGAAAAGGGACAGCAAGGGCAGGGCAAATTCCGCCAACTCCGGCGAGGATTGGCGAGCGGCGGCAAGGTCGGGCCGGCAAGCCGCCCCCGCGCGAACGGACTACCGGTTATAAAACTGCCGGCCCGGCAAGCGTGCCGATAGCGTTGTCGCGCCGCTAGCTGCGCAACTCCGCCGCCGGGATCGCCGCTGCGACCGCCCGCCAGCCTTCGCGCACGCTTGGATATTTTGGCACCCACGCGCATTCCTCGCGCAGCTTGCGGTTCGAGACCCGCACGCTTCGCGCCAGCATCGCTCCGAGCGAGCCGAAGAGATGCTTCATCCATGGCGGCGCCAGTCTCGGCGCGCCAACGCCCAGAACCTCCGCGAGCGCGTCGACAAACGCGCGGCGGCGCATGGGCTCGTCATCACCGACATTATAGGTGCCCGCACGCGCCAGCAGTGCGCCCACGACGGCTCTCGCAGCATCGTCGTGCGACACCGAGGAGATATAGCTCTTGGCCGCGCCCGGAATCGGCACGAACCCGCGCCGGACGTAGCGGATGAGGTCGCGGGTGAACCAGGAATCGGGACCGTAGAACGCCGCGAAGCGAAGGATGACGCCTGTGCGTGCGCCGCCGGAGAACCGTTGCGCCGATCGTTCGGCATCGACCAGCGAGCGGCTGAATCGCGCGGGCGCGAGCGCGGTGCGTTCGTCGATCCACGCCTCGCCGCGGTCCGGATAGGCGGGTGCAAACGATTCCTGGATGAACCGCGTGGCGCCGCCCGCGATCGCGGCGTCCACCAAGTTGGCTGACGCGATGCGACGGATGCGATCGTTCTCGGCCCACGCCCCCGGAAAGAACATGCGCCAGCCTACGGGCAGATGGGTGGCGAGGTTGATGACGGCATCATGCCCGGCCAGCGCCCGCTGCAGGGCGTCGCGGGCAAAGAGATCGACCTGCACCGGCACGGCCCCCGCGCGCTCGATCTCGGCGCGCGATTGCGGCCGGTGCGCGACCGCGGTCACGCCGTGGTCCAAGGCGACGAGCAACGGCAGCGCTCTGCGCCCGATCACGCCGGTCGCTCCGGTGAGGAAAATCCGCATAGTGGCGCTCCGGAACAGACGGACGGCTGCGGGTGTAACTCACACCCCGTGGGGATGGTTCAGGCGTTTGGGCGCATGTTGATACGGCCGACGTCGCGCGGATCGTGAAACCGTGCGCGCTCAAGTGCGGCAGAGGGCTTCGTTTGTGCTTGAAGCACTTCAGCGCCGCGTACTCGGTGCGCTCCCCTCCACAACCAAACCCCGGCTTGCCGGGGTTTGGTCATTTTAAGACTTGCCGGAAGCGGGCAAGCCCGCAGCCGGCTGGGAAGGGGTTGGCGGTGGGGCCGTGCGATTCCTTCGCAGGTGGTGTCGCCATGTGATGGCCATCACAAAAAAGCGCTTTTCACCACCGAACCGCGCAAAAAGAACCGCGCATTCCTGACTGCACCCGCTCTCACCGGAATAAGCAGCGACCCGATGCGGTCTCATTGGACGAACGCGCCTTGAGCAAGGAGAACAAAATGTCTCGCAAGGCCGCCACGACTCTGGCCGTCCTACTCGTTTTTGGCACCGCCTCGGCCGTTTTGGCGGATGCAGATAACCGGACCGACCATCATGGTTCATTCGCCCAACGTCCGGCGTCGATGATGTCCAACGGTCGCACCGGGGTCGTGAACGATGCCGCGAAGCCATTCACGAGCGAGGAGAAGGCTTCGTTCGCCGCATCAGAGCTCGCCGTCGTACAGAGTGCCCCGTTCTGTCGTGATGTTATCGCGGGTAGATCCAGGGCCTGGATCCAATTGACTGAACCCGGCGGCAAACTGATTCATATCAATGTGGAACACGTCACGTCGGTCAGATCCGACACCCAAATTCCCGGAGCCAGGGCTCAACTCGACTTGACGAGTGGGAAATTTCAGGGCGTGCAGGAAAGTGTCGAGCAGGTCATGCAGTTGATCTCGGCCACCCCGGGCGCTCACGAGAAAGACGAACCAAACGCAGTGCTATGATCGGACCGAGGGGCGCCGGAGCAGTTCGCTTCGCTTCAGCACCGGGTCGCGGGATTCATGCCCGCCATATGTGCCGGCTCCTCGCTTGAACGCGTCGTACGCATGCAGGGCGCGCACTCCCGAAAATATCGTGGAAGGGGTTTATGCGGCTTGCCGACGGCCTAAAATCCGGCGGGCTCGTTTCTCGCATGCAGATATATGAAGACTGCGTCGATCAAAGTCCGTGCTAACCAAGCGTCTGGACCTTGTCGGCGCCAGGAGGCGGAATGTTTGATCTCATGATTCGCAGCGGCGATGTGGTGACACCCGAGGGCGTCGTCCGCGGTGACGTCGCGGTCGCCGGCGAGACGATCGCCGCGATCGCCGCTCCCGGAGCGCTGTCGGCCGACACCGCCAAGCATCTGATCGACGCAACAGGACATATCGTCATGCCAGGCGGCATCGACCCACACGTGCATCTCCATCACGTGTGGATCAAGCCCGACGGCACGCCGCTCGTTACCGCCGGCCCCGAGCAAGTTGGACGCGCTGCGCTGTTCGGAGGAACGACCACATTTATTGATTTTGCCTACTGGCGCGACGGCGTCTCGGCGCTGCAGGCCATCGAGACGCGCGACAAAGACTTCGTCGGGAAAAGCCCCTGTGACTGGGCCTACCACATCATGCTGCACTCCGAGCCGCCGCCCGAATTCGCCGGGGAGCTCGCCGAAGCGATCCAGGCCGGCTACCCGACGCTCAAGATATTCACCACCAATATCCTTCCGTCGCGCAGCGGCCGCATGGTCGACTTCGGCGATATCTGGGAGGCGTTCCAGGTGCTGGCGAAGCAGGGCGGACTCGGCGTCATTCATGCGGAAGACAACGACATCGTCATGCACATGTACGCCAAGCTCATCCGCGAGGGGCGGGTGGGCTACGAGCATCTTGCCGAAGTCCACAATCAGCTATCGGAGGACTTGAGCTTTCGCCGCATCTTGCGGCTCGCGGAAAGCGTGCCCGGCACCGCTCTCTATATGATGCACGTTTCGGCCGGCACGGGTGTTGCCGCCATCGCCGAGGCGCGCCGCAAGGGTCTGCCTGTCTATGGCGAGACGCTGCACCAGTACCTCATCTATTCAGCGAACGACTACAAGCGTCCCAATGGCCAGATCTATCACACCTATCCGTCGTTGAAGTTGGAGGAAGATCAGAAGGCGCTATGGCAAGGCACCGCGAACGATACGATCCATTGTATCGCCACGGATGAGCTGTGCTGCACGCTCAAAGACAAGACCGTGGGCAGCCGAATCGACGACACGACAGGCGGCAATTCGGGTGTCGAGCCGCGCCTTGGCGTCATGTACACCGAGATGGTGGCACGTCGCGGCTACTCGCTCTCGCAATATGTCGACCTGGTTTCAAGCAATGCCGCCAAGATCATGGGCCTTTATCCAAGGAAAGGAGCGATCGCCCCTAAGAGCGACGCCGACATCACGATCCTCGATCCCACACGGCGCGGCAAGGTACGCGCCGCCGACCTGCACGAGACCGACTACACCCCTTGGGAGGGCCACGACATCTTTGCCTGGCCGGTGGTGACGATCCTGCGCGGCAAGGTGATGGTGCAGAACGGCCAGTATTTCGCAAGCCCGCGGGACGGCCGGTATCTTAAGCGCAAGGTTCCGCAAAAAATCCGGGATGGAGCAGCCCTGTGAGCGAGGCTCCGGTCGATCTGGCTCGTGAGCTCATGGTGCAAAGCCTCGCGGCATGGCGCGTGGCCGGCGCTGTTCAGCGCTCGCGCGATGGCGCAATCGTGATCTGCGGAGCTCGCAAGGATATCCGGATCGACGCCGCACCGTCGGATCCGATGTTTCGGTGGACGGTTACGATCGACGGCCGCAAGCGTGGGGCGATTTCGGTGGTGGGCGTTCTCCGTCAGGTGAGGGAAGCGCTCGATCCGGGCTATGCGGCGAGCCGCGTGCGCGTCGCCCTTACTCCGCTGGTGCCGTACTGATGCAGGCAGACGTGATCCCAATTTCGATTCTCACCGGTTTCCTCGGCAGCGGCAAGACGACGATCCTTGGCCATTTGCTGCGCCAGAGCGGATTTTCGCGCACGGCCGTCATTATCAACGAGTTCGGCGAGGTCGGTCTCGACCACGAGCTCGTCGAAGCGAGCGAGGACAGCTTCATCGAGCTCAAGACCGGCTGCCTGTGCTGCAAAATCCGCACCGACCTGGTGCAAACCCTTCAAGACATGTTGCAGCGGCGTGATGCGGGCAAGTGCTCGCCGTTCGATCGCATGGTGATCGAAACGAGCGGGCTGGCCGATCCAGCGCCGATCCTGCAAACCCTGATGACCGATACGAGCATCGCCGGGCGCCTCGTGCTGGGCGGCGTGGTTGCGACTGTGGATACTGTGACCGGTGCCAGCACGCTTCAACGCGAAGATATTTCACAAAAGCAGGTCGCCATCGCCGACAAAATTGTGCTGACTAAGTTGGATCTCAACGGGCCTGCGGAGCCCGTGCTGCTCCGCCGCCTGAGGGAGCTCAACGCCGGCGCGCCAGTGCTGAGCGCCGATCGTGGCAAAATTGATTCGCAGTGCCTGTTTAGCGCCGGTCTTTATGATCCCCATGCCAAGTCGCTTGACGTCAATTCCTGGCTGGCGGAAGAACCCCGTTCTCATGCTCGGCATAATGCCGATATCCAGGCCTACACGCTCGTCCGCAAGGAGCCGATCGGGGCCGTCACGCTGACCCTATTTCTCGAAACGCTCGCTGAGCATTGCGGCGCCGATCTCCTGCGCCTCAAGGGCATCGTGAACGTTGCGGAGAGCCCCGACCGACCGGCGGTGATCCACGGCGTCCAGCACGTCTTTCACGCCCCCGCCTGGCTCAAGCGTTGGCCGTCGGATGATCGCAGCAGCCGCATCGTCTTCATCACGCGTCGAGTGCCGCAGCGCTGGGTCGAAGCGCTGTTCGAAGCGATCGATGCAGAAGTGGCTGACGTGTCGGTTGGACGTTAAGCGCCTCGGAAACGTGGCCATGCTGCCGCGTCGCCGAGCGACTTGCACGAATTGCCGTTCGAGGACCGAGCGGATGGTAAGGGGCTCAGACGAGCGCGCCGGACCCCCGATCAATCTTCAACCAAACCTTTATTTCACGGCGAAGACCCAGATCGTGCCGCCCTGCGGTACGTCCGGATATTTGCCGGGGAAGATCAGATTCATGCGGGTCTGCATTTTCGCGGGATCGACACCCCAGCCGGACTGGACCGCGATACCCAAATTGAAAGGCCAAGGGGCATGTCGCCAAGTGCCATAACCGGGCATTGTGGCTGTATAGTTGCGGTGTGAACGAAGCCTTCTTCGCCGAATTGTCAGCATGGCTGGCCCAGGCCGGCCTGGACGGGACGTCGGAAACCGACATCGTGTCTGGATTCTGCGACCGTTGCGTCGCGGCTGGACTTCCGCTTGCTCGCGCCCTCATGTTTGTTGACACGCTGCATCCGGTCCACGAGGGCCGCCTGTTTCGCTGGGGCTATGGTCCCACGCCGCTGCTCGAATATGGCCGCACCAGCCCGGACGCGCTCGCTGCCTCGGGCTCCGAGCCGCAGGATGTGGCGGCGGCCCAGAGCTGGCGGAACACCCCACACTACAAGATGCTGCAAACCGGCGACTCGGTTCTGCGCCGCCGCCTGAACGCCACGGCCACAGACGAGTTCCCGGTGTTGTCGGACTTCCTGGCAGCGGGGATGACCGACTACGTCGCGATCATCAACCGCTTTGCCCCGCAAGGTGTCATCGGTGAGATGGACGGCGTTTACTCGGCATGGGCAACGCGGGTGCCCGACGGGTTCAGCGACGGCCAAATCGCCGCGCTTCGGCGTATCGCGCCATATCTCGCGGTCGCCATCAAATCGGTGTCGCTCGCGCGCATGACCGGAACGCTGATGGAAACGTATCTCGGTCGCGACGCCGGCCGGCGCGTGCTCGGCGGACGCATCGTGCGCGGAATTGCCGAGCGGATCGACGCGGTCGTTTGGTTCAGCGATTTGCGCGGCTTCACGCGCATCACGGACACCGCGCCGGAACAGGCGATCCCATTGCTGAACGACTACTCCGATGCAATCGTGTCGGCCATTCACGAGCATGGCGGCGACGTGCTCAAGCTGATCGGCGACGGCACGTTTGCAATCTTCACGGCGGAAGATCGCGCGCACGCATGCGACGCGGCATTATCCGCGGCGATCGCCGCGCGCGAGCGCGTCGAAGAATTGAATAGGCGCCGGGCGGCCGACGGCAGGCCGATAACCCACATGTATCTCGGTTTGCATGTCGGCGAGGTATTCTATGGCAACGTCGGCAGCCGCGAGCGGCTGGACTTCACCGTCATTGGTCCGGCGGTGAACGAGGCAAGCCGCATTGCCGCGATGTGCCGTTCGGTCGATCAGCCCGTTCTGATGTCGTCGGCGTTCGCCGACGTGAGAGACATTAAGCGTCGCCTCGTTTCGGTGGGACGCTATGCGCTGCGCGGCGTCGCACATCCGCAGGAGCTGTTTACGCTCGATCCCGAGGCGTAAGCGGTGGAACTTGGAATTTAACGCGTTCTTCGCTTGCCGATGTCGGAAGTGGGTGATTAGCGTCTGAGACATTCGGGGAAAGCCGCTGTAGTCGTTCGCCGTCAGCTCAAGGCGGGGCGGTGCCACCCGGCACCCGCCTGATGTGCGCCCATCATCAAAGAACAACGACCATCTTGCCGCCGGCCTGGTTGGCCTCCATCACGCGGTGAGCTTCACGGATTTCGTCGAAGCGGAAGATCCTCGCAGGCTTCACGCCGAGCCGGCCGGCTGCGGCGTCCCCGGCAATCTTTTGAAGAGGGACGTCCGAGAGCGGAAAGCCTGGGGTCCCGAACACGAAGCTGCCGAAGAAAGTCAGATAGACGCCGCTCGCCATCTGCAGCAGCGGGTTGAAGTCGGGAATCGGATCGAGACCGCCGAGCCAGCCGGCAAGACAGGAACGGCCCCCCCGGCGAAGCATGGCGAGGGAGTCGAGCATGACGCTGTTGCCTACCAAGTCGAGCACCGCATCGATCTTCTTCGCCTCGGCGATGTGCTTCGATAGATCGCGTTGCTCAATTTCGCAGCGCTCGGCTCCCAACTTCTCCAGCTTGGAGAAGCGATCGCGATTGCGGGTCGTTGCAATCACCCGAACGCCGGCGTTGACGGCCATCTTGAGAGCGGCCTGGCCGAATGAGGAGGGCGCGCCACGGATGACGAGCAATTGGCCTTTTTCGATCTCGAGATTGCGGAATAGACAGGTCCAAGCAGTCGCGTAGGTTTCAGGAATCGCTGCAAGCTCGGCCCAAGGCAGGTCCGATTCGATGAGCGCAACGTTTGAAGCTGGTGCGCGGGTATATTCGGCGTAGCTGCCGTTGATGGTGCGGCCGAGGCCACCCATCAGCGCGGCCACTTTCGCGCCGACCGGAAACTCGCCGCCAGGGCAGGATTTCACCAGGCCCACGCACTCGATGCCGCTCACCTCGGCGGCTTCGGCCCACTCTCCACGGCGCATGTGCATCTCGGCGTGGTTGATCCCAAATGCTTTGATTTGGATGACCACATGACCGGCCTTGGGCTCCGGCTCGGGAATGTCCTTGTAAACCAGACTGTCCAGTCCACCGAATTTCTCTAGAACGATGGCACGCATAACGCTCTCCATTTGATCAGCGCCATGCTCAACGCCGCGGGCGGGCGCCGGGTTGCGAAATCAGCGAGCGAGGAAGTCGCGGATTGCCGCCGCGATCTCTTCGGCATGCGTTTCCAGCGCGAAGTGCCCGGTGTCGAAGAATCGGACGACTGCGTTGGGGATGTCGCGCTTGAACGCCTCGGCGCCCGGCGGCAGGAAAAACGGGTCGTTCTTGCCCCAAACTGCCAGAAACGGCGGCTTGTGCTTGCGAAAATAGGCCTGGAATTCGGGATACAGCGCGACGTTGCTCTTGTAGTCGCCGAAGAGGTCGAGCTGCACTTCATCGGCGCCAGGTCGTGCGAGATAGAAGTTGTCGAGCGAATACCCGTCCGGAGAAACCGAGGACGTGTCGGCGACGCCGTGGGTGTATTGCCAGACCGTTGTCTCGGGCGAAAGAAAGGCGCGG
>JBKOXY010000414.1:0-1568 GCA_046725125.1 Pseudomonadota bacterium
AAACGATGGTGAAGCGCGGTTTTCGGCCTATGTGGAGGGGCTCACGAGCGTGATCGCGCATGCGGACCGGGCCAAGCCGCTTCGCGATTATTGCTTGGGTTTGATGATGCCTTGCGAGCGCAAGAGCGTGGAGCCGATGGCCGCGATCACAGCGCCAGAACGGACCGCAGCCCAGCATCAGTCGCTGCTGCATTTTATCGGCGAGGGGAGATGGTCGGACGAGAAGGTTCTCGCGAAGGTGCGGGAACTGGTGCTGCCGGAGCTGGAACGCCACGGGCCGATCGAAGCGTGGATCATCGACGACACGAGCTTTCCCAAGAAAGGGCAGCATTCGGTCGGGGTGGCTCGACAATATTGCGGCGAGCTTGGCAAGCAGGACAATTGTCAGGTCGCGGTGACGTTATCGATCGCCAATCACGATGCGAGCTTGCCGGTGGCCTATCGGCTGTATTTGCCGAAGGAGTGGGCGAGCGATCGCAAGCGTCGGCGCAAGGTAGGAGTTCCTGACGAGATCAGTTTCAAGACCAAGCCCGAGATCGCGCTGGCACAGATCCATTGGGCGTGCGAGGCCGGGCTACCGCGCGGGGCGGTGCTGATGGACGCCGGCTATGGGGTCGACACTGATCTGCGCACGAGCATCACGGCGTTGGGCTTGAGCTATGTCGCCGGCATCCAGTCACACACGACCGTATGGGCACCTGGCACAGGGCCGCGTCCGCCAAAGAAGTGGTCGGGTCATGGGCGACCACCGAAGCTGCTGCGCCGCGATGACAAGCACAAGCCGGCCTCGGTCAAGGAGCTTGCATTGGCCCTGCCAAAGCGTGCCTGGCGCACGATCACATGGCGGGAAGCCACGGGGGAGAAGTTGTCCTCGCGATTTGCCCGTGTGCGCGTTCGTGTCGCGCATCGGGATTACTGGCTCGCCGACAGTCGGCCGGAGGAGTGGCTGTTGATTGAATGGCCCGATGGCGAGAACGAGCCGATCAAATATTGGTTGTCGACGCTTCCTGAAGACGTCGCGTTCCGTCAGTTCGTCGACATTGCCAAGCTGCGATGGCGGATCGAACGCGACTATCAAGAACTCAAGCAGGAGGTCGGGCTGGGACATTTTGAAGGACGGGGATGGCGCGGCTTCCACCATCACGCCACCCTTTGCATTGCGGCCTACGGATTCTTGATCTCCGAGCGAGAAACGATTCCCCCCTCAGGAGATCGTGCCACCACGCTGTGCCCGCAATTTGCCTTACGCGAAGGTTACCAGCGCAGAGGATCCGCCGTTGCGGCCTGAACGCCACGCTCCGAACTCGATTGCAACGATGCGACGGAGATTGGTGGCCGCTCTCGCCGCGACGCTCTCGCGTTGCCCATGCTGCGCCGCTCCGAACCGACACCGAAAATTTGTGACACAGTAAGATTAGCAGGCTGCTGAAAAACTGGGTCGCTAGACTGACATTGGAGCGCGAATCTGATTCCTGTGCTGTTGAGAAGCAGCAGGAGGAATCGATGCGCGGTTCGGACCTACGCACGGGTGAACTGTTTTCCTATGTCGACCTCGAACAGAGAGTGCC
>JBKOXY010000130.1:0-2503 GCA_046725125.1 Pseudomonadota bacterium
AAATCCTCCATATAGCCGTTGCCGACCGGCTTGAGATTGACCAGTACCGGAGTCGTGTCCGAAAGCTTGTTGAGTTGCTCGAGTGAAACCTTCACACCGACCCGACCGGCGATCGCGGTGAGGTGGATCACGGCATTGGTAGAGCCGCCGAGCGCAAGAAGAGCACGCAGCGCGTTTTCCACCGACTTCGCGTTGACGATCTGGTCGGGCGTGCGGTTTGAGCCGATGAGTCTCACGGCCGCAGCGCCGGTTGCCTCCGCTGCGCGCAGGCGGTCGGCATGCACTGCCGGGATTGCGGCGGTGCCCGGCAGGACAAGACCGAGCGCCTCGGCGATACAGGCCATGGTGGAGGCGGTGCCCATCACCGCACAGGTCCCGGCAGTGACCGCGAGCTCTCCTTCGACCTCCGAAATTTCCTCCTCGGCGACGTCACCCGCGCGATAGCGCGCCCAAAAACGACGGCAATCGGTGCAGGCGCCGAGTCGCTCGCCGCGGTGACGACCCGTCATCATAGGGCCCGCCACCAGCATGACCGCCGGCCGGCCGGCGGACACCGCGCCCATGAGCTGCGCCGGTACGGTCTTGTCGCAGCCGCCCATGAGCACGACCGCGTCCATCGGCTGCGCCCGGATCATTTCCTCGGTATCGATCGACATCAGGTTGCGATATTTGAGGCTCGTGGGGCTGAGAAACACTTCGCCGAGCGAGATGGTGGGGAAGGCGATCGGCAACGCGCCGGCCGCGAGCACGCCGCGCTTGACTGCGTCCAGCAATTCGGGGAAGTGGCGGTGGCAATTGTTGAAACCCGAGGGCGTATAGGCGATGCCGACTACGGGCTTCGACAACATCGCACGCGAGTAGCCCATGGACTGCGCGAAGGAGCGGCGGAGATAGAGCGAGAAATCGCGGTCGCCGTAATTGGTGAGACCGTGCTCCAGCCCGTGCGTGCGTTCAGTCACCCTTATACCCTCGCCAAATCACGGCATGCGGCCTAGCTCGCGGGCCAGCGCAGGCGGGTAGAATGTTAGTTTAGTGACACCGCCGGCGCTACTTTTGAACGGAGCCCGTATTTGCCTCCGTGATCGGTCGCGAAAAAGGTTGCCCGCGCGGGGTTTTCTCCAGGTTTTCCGTGATCGAGCTCAAGCCCCGCGGCGTTGGGCCACCTCATTACCGCCTCGACAAGAGCCCTGGAACGCCTCTAAAAAGAGCTTGGGAGCGTTCCAAAGTGGGCTCTCCTTGCCGGGAGAACCGCAATCCATGAATTACGACGCGTATTTCGCAGATGCCCTTGCCCGGCTCAGGGACGAGCGCCGCTACCGGGTTTTTGCCGATCTCGAACGGCTCGCCGGCCGCTTCCCGCACGCGATCTGGCATGCCCCGCAAGGGCCGCGCGACGTGATCGTGTGGTGCTCCAATGACTATCTCGGAATGGCCCAGCATCCCAAAGTGATCGGGGCGATGGTCGAAACCGCGACGCGCATGGGCACGGGCGCCGGCGGCACCCGCAACATCGCCGGCACCAATCACCCGCTGGTCGATCTCGAACGCGAACTTGCCGACCTTCATCGCAAGGAGGCGGCCCTCGTCTTCACCTCGGGCTATGTGTCCAACGAAACCGGCATCTCCACCATTGCCAAGCTCCTGTCGAACTGCCTCATCCTATCGGATGCATCGAACCACAATTCCATGATCGAGGGCGTGCGCCAGTCGAAGTGCGACAAGCAGATCTTCCGCCATAACGACATGGCGCATCTCGAAGAGCTGTTGCGGGCGGCCAACCCGAACCGGCCGAAGCTAATCGTATTCGAGACGCTCTATTCCATGGACGGCGATGTGGCGCCGATCAACCGCATCTGTGATCTCGCGGAGCAATACCGCGCCATGACCTATGCCGACGAGGTGCACGCGGTCGGCATGTACGGCCCGCGCGGCGGCGGCCAAGCGGAGCACCAGGGCGCGATGGCCCGCATCGACGTGATCGAGGGCACCCTCGCCAAGGCGTTTGGCTGCCTCGGAGGCTATATCTCGGCGAGCGCGGTGCTCTGCGACGCAGTACGCAGCTACGCGCCTGGCTTCATCTTCACCACCGCGCTTCCGCCCGCGATCTGCGCCGCAGCAACGGCCGCGATTCGGCACCTGAAGACCTCGAGCTTCGAGCGCGAACGCCATCAGGAGCGCGCCGCACGCGTCAAAGCCGTGCTCAACGCCGCTGGCTTGCCGGTAATGCCGAACGATACGCACATCGTGCCCGTATTCGTAGGCGAGCCCGAGAAATGCAAGAAGGCAACCGACCTCCTGCTCGCCGACTACGGCATCTACATACAGCCGATCAATTATCCGACCGTGCCGCGGGGGACGGAGCGGCTACGCATTACTCCCACGCCGTATCACGAAGATGCACTGATTGATGCGCTGGCCGAGGCGCTGCTCGACGTCTGGGAGCGGCTCGACCTGCCGCTCAAGGGCCGCGCGCTGGCGGCGGAGTGACATCGCGCGCTCTCGC
>JBKOXY010000055.1:0-7885 GCA_046725125.1 Pseudomonadota bacterium
GCAATGTCTTCGCCCTGGCTCCATCCTCCGTCTTGCCCGCCTGCTGCTTGGCCTTGCCCTTCTCCTTCTTGACTTCGGTCTCGGGGATGTTCGGCTTCGACACCGGCAGCGGCACGTGCTTGCCGGCCTCGATCACGTCAAACTCGCGCGCCGCCTGCTGCTTGGCCTTGCCCTCCTGCTTCTTGACTTCGGCCTCGGGGATGTTCGGCTTCGCCACCGGCAGCGGCATGTGCTTGCCGGCCTCGATCATGTCGAGCTCGCGCGGAAGCAGCATGACGAAGCGGCCGGGATGGCGGATGCGACCGGCGATCCGCGCGGCATCATCGCCGGCCCCCCAATAGAGGTCGGCGCGCGCCGGCCCGACGATGGCCGAGCCGGTGTCCTGCGCGATCATCAGGCGGCGGAACGGCGTGGTCGGCTTGGCACTCTCGATCGGCAAACTCGCATCGATGAAGAACGGCGTGCCGTAGACGTGGATCTTGTCGACCGCGATCGAGCGGCCGGGTATCAGCGGAACACCCTGCGCGCCGACCGGCTCGCCCTCGTTCGACAGGCCGGTGATGCGAAAGAACACGAACGAGCGGTTCGTGGCGCGCACGTTCGGCGCTTCGTCGGGATTGGCGGCCATCCAGTCGCGGATGCGTTGCATCGACATTTCTTCGCGCGGCACGAGGTTGCGCTCGATGAGCACCCGACCGACCGACGTGTAGGGATAGCCATTGTGGGAGTCGTAGTTGAGGCGCAGCGGCGTGCCGTCTTCGAGGATCACCCGCGCCGAGCCTTGGATTTGAATCGCGAGCGTCTCGAAGGGATCCCTAAGCCAGCAGATTTCGAGCTTTTGTCCATCGAGCGCGCCTGCCTCGATGGCGCCGCGGTCGTGGTAAGGCACGATCTCGCCGTTTTCGTTGCGGCGCCCGATCAGCGCGCCCTTGTTGGGAAAGGTGCCGGAACCCGGCGTGTAGCCCGCAGCCACGAGATCGTGTGGACGTCGGTAGAGCGGGACGTGAAATTCAGGATTGGGAAAGCGCGAGCCCTCGACGATCGGCTCGTAATAACCGGTCAGAAAGCCCTGCGCTTCGCCGAGCCGCGCGATCTGCACCGGGCGAAAATTGTCCTCGAAGAAGCGGCGCGCGGCCTCCTTGTTGGCGGGCCGCACCACGGTCGTGCGCCGGCAGACCTCCCGGAGCGCGCTGTAGATCGGCCGGTCGTCGTCAGGGCGTTTGGCGTTGCGAAGGGTCTGGCAGCTCGCCTGGAAAGCCGCGAACGCAGCGAGGTGATCGTCGGCCGCCCAACCGTCGACATCAACCCATCTGACCGGCTCGAGCTGGCTGTCCGCGAGCCTCAACGGCCCGTCGCCCGGCTCGGCGCAAGCCGGAATCGACAACCCCAGCGCGGATGCGGCGATGCTTCCGAGGAAGACCCACAGACGCACCGGCATCGCGTTCCGCCCCGGTTACTGCCCGGCTTCGGTGGCGACGAGTTTCCAATTGGGATCGCGCGAGGAGAGGTCGCGCGCGAAGGTCCACACGTCGGTGACGTCGGTGACTTTTTCGGCGTTGCCTTCGATCACATTGCCGGACTTGTCGCGGGTGACCGAAATCAGCTGCGAGACGAAACGCACCGTAATCTGCGCGGTTCGCCCGCGCAATTCGACGCCGGCAATGTCGGATTTGTCGATCGCCACGAAACGGGTCTCGACGATCTCGCCCTTGGTCTCGCGCTCCCGGATCGCGGCCTCGAACCCCTCGTAGACGTCGCGGGACAGCAGATTCTTGAGCGTGCGCCGGTCGCCCTCGGCATAGGCCAGGACGATCATCTCGTAGGCGGCCCGCGCGCCGGCGACGAAATGTTTGGCGTCGAAAGTTTTGTCCTCGCGGGCGACCGCGTCGAGTCCGGCGGCGACCGTCGAGCCGGCCTCCGCAATGCCCTTCCAGCGCTCGGCCGGCTCGGGCGTCTCGACCGGCTTTTGCGCAGTCTCACCGCCCCGGCCGGGCAGCGTCACCACATTGTCATTGGTCGCACCGCGCACCGCGTCGCGGGCGGAATAAGGGTCGTAAGGCGGCCGTTCGCGGCCCGTGCGCTGACCCAGCACGCTTCGCAGGCGGAGGAAGATAAACACCGCCAGCGCCAGAAAGATGATGGTGTAGATATCGAACACGTCTGGCACGCTCTCGACCGCCGTGACGGGAACCGCGGATCAGTGGGAAGCCGGCAGACAGGAAATCTGCATAAGCAGAGATCGGTTCCCGTACCAATATGTAAGTGCGCGACCGCACTGATCCAAGGCTTGCGCCGAACCGCCGGCGCATGTCGCACCTTCGGGACCATAGACGATCCCAACCGTGGCGCCAACAAGGCTGATGCCCAAAGCGAATGCAGGAATAAGGCCGATGTCCTTGGTTAAATGGACATTAATCGGGCTGCTCGTGCTCCCCGCGGCGGAGCTCTTCGCCTTCTTCCTGGTGGCGGCGTTGATCGGCTGGTTCTGGGCGGCAGGTCTTTTCATCGCCACCTCCATCGCGGGCGTGCTGTTGCTCAGAAGGTTCGGACGCGCCGATCTCGACCGCTTGCGCACCGCCTTCGCTCGGGACGGGGTTCGAGCACTGCATTTGGAAACGCCCGGCGTGGCAGCGATGGTCGGCGGAATCCTTCTGATATTTCCAGGTTTTATAACGGACCTCTTGGGCGCCGCGTTGTTGCTGCCGGTGGTTCGCCGGTGGGCCGCGACAAAATTCGCAACGTTGGCGCGCAGTTCCCGGCGTACCCCGCGCGATGATCGCGTCATCGAGCTTGAGCCCGGCGAATGGCACCAAATCCCCGATCGGGGGCGCCGCCGCCGGCGTAAGTCCAAGCGCGGCGCGTGATATCCTTGTCCGACCGGAGCGCCTGTGTTAGCCACGCCGCCGACTGCGGCAATTGTGGGCAGTGAGAGGTAGAGTCGATGGCGACCACCGGCGGCAATGGCGGGCCCGCGCCGGGCCCGAGCACTCCGCAAGGCCAGGCACAGCTCAGCGTGCTTGGGCAATACATCAAGGATTTCTCATTCGAAAATCCGAATGCGCCGCGCTCCTTGGCGCCCAACCAAACGCAACCAGCGATCAACATTCAGATCAATGTGAGCGCGCAGCAGCTCGCTCAGACCGACTACGAGATTTCCCTCAAGCTCGAAGGCAAGGCCGAGAGCGCCGGAACGCTCCTGTTTGCCTTCGACCTGACATTCGCTGGCGTTTTCCGCCTCCAGAACGTACCGGCGGAGACATTGCAGCCAATTGTCATGATCGAGTGCCCGCGTCTGTTGTTCCCGTTCGCGCGCGAGATCGTCGCAACCTCGGTGCGTAACGGGGGCTTCCCACCCCTGCTGCTCGACCCGGTCGACTTCGTCGCGCTTTATCAACAGCGCGCGGCCCAGATGCAGGCGGCACAGCCAACGCCGACGTCGACCTAGCGATCTACTCGTCACCCGCTTGGCCCACCACGCGAGGCGGATTGATTCGATTTGCGATATCGGATCGGTCGCGGGTCTAAAACCCGCCCGCCCGGCGCTTCAGGCGTTCGCGCTGGGCCCGCGCAAGTCCAAATAGTCGCACCAGATCGCGCTCTCCCCGAGCGTCGCCACGAAGGCGAGATGCGCATCGCGCTCGTCGGCGGTCAGGCGGACCGCGAGCGCATTCGGCCGCACGCGAATGGGCACCGGGCCGGCAGGCCCGCCGGTCGTGCCGCTGCCGGCTTCGACCAGGATGAGCTGGGCTTGCCGGGCTCCGATCAGCTCGAGATAGACCTCGGCCAAGAGTTCGGCGTCGAGCAGCGCGCCATGCTTGGTGCGGCGCGAATTATCGATGCCATAGCGCGTGCAGAGGTCATCAAGGCGGTTGGGCGCGCCCGGGTACTTGCGGCGCGCCAATAACAGCGTGTCGACGAGCCGATCGCGCGGCACCAACGTTTTTCCCGCGCGCTCGAGCTCGGCATTGAGGAAGGCGAGATCGAACAGGGCATTATGCGCAACAAGCGGCGCGTCGCCGATGAACGCGGCCAGGTCTTCGACGATCTCGGCGAAGAACGGCTTGTCCTTGAGGAACTCGCTCGACAGGCCGTGGATGGCGACGGCCTCGGGCGGGACGTCGCGCTCTGGATTGACGTAGCGATGAAAGGTCTGCCCGCTCGGAATGCGATTGACGAGCTCGATGCAGCCGATCTCCACCAGTCGATGTCCCTGGAAGGGATCAAGCCCCGTCGTTTCGGTATCGAGCACGATTTCGCGCACGTTTATATTCCCGCATCCGCTCGCGCGGTCATGGGCGGAAGCGACGAATCACCGCCGCCGCTTCGGCATTGTAGCTACCGCGTCGAGGATCGCACGTACCTCGGCGCGCGCCGCCTCGAAGCCGCGCGACGTATCCACGACAAAATCCGCGCGGCGGCGCTTTTCGTCGTCGGGCATCTGCTTGGCCAGGATCGCTTCGAGCTTTTCCACGGTCATGCCGGGGCGTTCGAGCACGCGCGAGCGTTGCACTTCAGGCGGCGCCGATACCACCACCACCGCGTCCACCCGGCTTTCTCCGCCGGTCTCGAACAGGAGCGGAATGTCGAGCACCGCCACCTTCTCGCCGCGCGCCTCGGCCTCGGCGAGAAGACGCCGCTCGGCCTCTTGCACGAGGGGATGAACGATCGCCTCGAGTCGTTTCAGCGCCGCGCCGTCACCCAGAACGCGCGCAGCCAGCTTATCGCGATCGACCTTGCCGCCCGCAGTCGTGTCGGGAAACGCCGCTTCGATCGCCGCCGCGGCCTCCCCCTCGTAGAGGCGATGCACCACCGCGTCGGCGTCGTGCACCGCCACGCCTTGCTCGGCGAAAAAGCGCGCCGTCGTCGACTTTCCCATTCCCAGCGAGCCGGTCAGACCGAGAATGAACATGCGTCCTGAATGACCCCAGAGTGCGCGGCAATTCACGCCGCCAGCCATCCCGCCTGCCGCATATATCGCAGCAGCGCCACCAACGGCAGCCCGAGAATCACAAAATGATCGCCCTCGATTCGCTCGAACAGCTGGATACCGATCCGCTCCAGCTGGTAGCCGCCGACGCTCGCCGTGACTGCCGCCCCGATGGCATCGAGATAGGCTTCGAGGAAACTGTCTGAAAAGGCGCGCATGGTGAGCCGCGCGACCTCGCGGTGCTCGAACAGGATCGCGCTCTCCCGCACCAGCGCAATCGCGGTATGAAGTTCATGGGTTCGCCCGCGCAGCGCTTCGAGCTGCTCGCGCGCACCGGCGCGGTTACCGGGCTTGGAGAACCGCCGCTCGCCGAGCGCCAAGGTCTGGTCGGCGCCCAGCACCAGCCGACCAGGAAGGCGAGCGGCGATCGTGCGCGCCTTTTCGCGCGCCAGCAACGCCGCGAGTTCGCCCGCATCGCGCGCCGGACTCCGCTGCTCGATGGTCCGCTCGTCGATATCGGCCGGCCGGACCTCGAGCGGAACTCCGGCGTCGCGCAGGAGGGCGTGGCGGATCGCGCTCTTGGACGCGAGCACGAGCGGTTCGCCGGCGAGCCAAAGCGGCATCGCTCACGCGACCGGCTGGCGGCGGCGCTCGGCGAGAAAGCTCATGACCGCGGCGGCGGTCTCTTCGATCGAACGCCGCGTGACGTCGATGCTCGGCCAATTGTGCTTCGCGCACAGCTTGCGCGAGAACGCCACCTCCTCGGCGACCGCCTTGCGGTCGATATATTGGTCCCCGTCGTGGTGCGCCCTGAGCCCGAGCAGGCGATTCTGCCGAATCTGCACGATCCGCTCCGGGCTGGCATAGAGCCCGACCACGAGCGGTCGCGACAGTTCCTCAACATGCCTTGAGACTTCAACCCCGGGCACGACCGGGACATTGCCGGTCTTTACCCCGCGGTTCGCCAGATAGATCGAGGTGGGTGTCTTCGACGTGCGCGATACGCCGACAAGCACCACATCGGCCTCCTCCAAATCCTCGAGATGCTGGCCATCGTCGTGCAGCATCGTGTAGTTGAGCGCATCGATGCGCTTGAAATAGTCCGCGTTGAGCGTGTGCTGCGCACCGACGCGATGCGAGGTCTCGGTGCCGAGATAGGATTGCAGGAGCTGCAGGACCGGCCCGAGGATCGACAGGCAGGGCAGGCTCAGCTCACGGCAGTGATTTTCCAGCCGTTGCAGAAGCTCGTCGTCGAGCAGCGTGTAGAGAACGATACCCGGCGACTCCTCGATCTCCGTCAGTACACGATCGAGCTGCTTCTGGGTCCGTACCAGGGGATAAACGTGCTCCACCGCCGAAACCTTGGTGTATTGCGCAGTTGCCGCCCGTGCGACGGTGGTCAATGTTTCACCGGTCGCGTCGGACACGAGGTGAAGGTGGAAATAGCTACTAGCACGCTGTGCCATGATGACAACGGGACGAATTGTGAACTTCTGGGGAGAAGGCCACGAGCGTAGGCCAAGTGCAAGCCCGCAATCGGCCGACCGCCTCAGGCCGTCCCTATCGTTGCTTTGGGGACAGTCTTCCGGGCACTTGGCTGGTATGCGGGGTAAATGTGAGTGAGGCGTGGACTTCACCGCCACCGAAACAACCTGGAGCAGCGATCAATCGCACTTTGTGACCGCTTCATGTGAAGCGCATTGGCTCCCCACAGGCAGGGAATAACTTGTGATGACGTGGATAGCATGTGGACACCAATGTATGAGTCAAATCAACGGTACAACAATCACAACAAGAGTCTTTAAGATTTAGGTTTAGAGGAAAGGCAAAGCTGGATTACGCGGTGAATAAACCTCTTCTCGATGTCCTCGATCACCAGCGCCGTAGTCCGCCGCCCATATGGTTGATGCGGCAGGCGGGCCGTTATCTGCCGGAATACCGGGCGGTGCGGGAGAAGATCGGAGACTTTCTCAAGCTCTGTTTTACTCCGGAACTGGCGGCTGAGGTGACGCTTCAACCCGTGCGCCGGTTTGGTTTCGATGCAGCAATCCTGTTCTCGGACATTCTGGTCGTTCCATACGCACTTGGCCAGCCGGTGCAGTTTGCTCTAGGCGAGGGTCCGCAGCTCGATGCAATCGCCGATCGCCGAGGGTTGGCGCGGCTCAAGGCGGAAGTCGACCATGGCGTACTTGCGCCGATTTACGAGACGATCAAGCGAGTGAAAGAAGATCTTCCGCGGGATGTTGCGTTGCTTGGCTTCTGTGGCGCACCGTGGACGGTTGCAAGCTATATGGTTGCCGGCGGCGGCACATCGGAGCAGGAGCCCGCACGGCGCTTTGCTTATGGGGATCCGGAGGGATTTGCCGAACTCATCGACAAGCTAATCGACGCATCCGCCAGTTATCTGGTCCGGCAGTTGCAGGCGGGCGCGGACGCGGTGCAGATTTTCGATACCTGGGCCGGCGTTTTGCCGGCGCTCGAATTCCAGCGATGGTGCGTCGATCCCACGGCGCGCATCATTGCGAAAGTGCGCAGCCATGTACCGGGGGCAAAGGTAATCGGATTTCCGCGTGGTGTCGGCACTGCGCTCCTGCGCTACGTGGAAGATGTTCCGATCGATGCCGTCGGCCTCGATTGGACGGTCGATCCTGCTTTTGCGCGTGACCAGATCCAGTGTCGCGTGCCGGTGCAGGGAAACCTCGACCCGTTAGTGCTGCTCGTCGGCGGCGGCGCGCTCGACCGCGCGGTCGATAACATACTCGAGGCGTTTTCCGAGCGGCCCTTCATCTTCAATCTCGGACACGGCATCTTGCCGCAGACGCCGATCGCACATGTGGAGCAGATGCTTGCGCGCGTGCGTGGGACGAAATGACGATCGGAGCGGCGCATGTACGTGTGGTTGAAGGCATTCCACGTCATCGCGATCATCGCCTGGATGGCAGGAATGCTCTATCTGCC
>JBKOXY010000306.1:0-33107 GCA_046725125.1 Pseudomonadota bacterium
GACCTGCCCCGGACTGCCCATCGGTCCGAGTATGACGCGGCCCTGGACACCGACTTTGATGATCAACGTGGCACCCTGCACCGCGCACTCGCGGGCGGTTTGGCCGAACGAAAGTTGGTAGCGCAGGTCGCCCGCAGTCGCGTCGGCGGCCTTGGCCGCGATATTCATCGTTGATGCGCCGGTCCGGATATCAACCCCCGGGCATTCGACGTCCGGCGCCGATGGTGTGGGCGAGTGCGGCTGCGTGACGCCCGGCGTTGCGCCGGAGAAAAAGTTCGCAAACCGGCTCGCGAACGAGGGCGAACTGTCGGACGATCCCACGCTCGAGGCGAGCGAGCAGCCGCACAGCATTGCGGCACTCACGATCACCCCCGCCGCGCGGCGCCAGCCGCGCTTTCGCTCAGAGTTCCCCGGCCCCATTGAAATCACTCGGCTTTTTCCGACGACCCGCCTCCTCCGACGCTTATACCAACCAATTCGTGGCGACCCCAAGGCTGTCGGCGCCGCCTAAAGGTCGTCCTTGAGGCGGGCGAAAAGCAAATGATCCTGCCAAATCCCATCGATACAAAGGTACTGGCGGGCAAAGCCCTCGCGCTTGAAACCTGTTTTCTCCAGCAGTCGGATCGACGCAACATTAGCCGGGATACACGCCGCTTCGATCCGATGAAGCTTCAGCGTCCCGAACGCAAAGGGAATGATGGCGTTGACTGCAGCCGTCATATGACCTTGGCGCGCGTAGGGTGCCCCCATCCAGTAGCCGAGACTGCCCGCCTGGGCACAGCCCCGACGAATATTCGCAAGCGTCAATCCGCCCAGCAAAACATCATCGTGCTTGCGGAAAATGAAAAAGGCATAGGCGAGGTCGCCGCGTTGGTCTTCGGAATAGCGCTTGATGCGGCGGCGAAAGGATGCACGGGTAAGGTCGTCGGCGGGCCAGGTCGGCTCCCACGGCGTGAGGAAATCGCGGCTTGCTTCCCGCAACGCTGCCCATTCCGCGCAGTCGGACATTTGCGGTGCCCGCAGCACGATGCCGTCGCCTGTAATCGCCGGCATCGATTCGGACAAGCTGACGGTGCGGAAGAATGCCATGGTGATCAGCCATCAGACGGCAGGCAAACAGACGACAGAGAGAGCGGACCGCTCTTGCTGTCCTCCGCCGCCCGTCATCCGACTTTACGCGGCCCGGCGGGCGAGACTGTCCGCGATCGTGGCGGCAGTTTCAAGTCCGGCGCCAGGACCGAGCGCGGCGACGGCGGGCCGTCCTCGCGCAATGAGGGCGCGGCCGGCGGCGCGGGCGCTCTCGACCGTCACCGCTTCAATTTTCTCAACCAGCTCGTCGAGCGGAACTGGGCGACCCCAATTGAACAACTGACGCGCGAGCTGCTCGGCGCGCGCGGATGAACTCTCGAGCGCCATCAGCAATCCGGCCTTCATCTGCGCTTTCGCCCGTGCAACCTCCGCCTCGTTGATGGTTTCCGCCGCGGCATTGATCTCGCCCACCACGACGCGCATCAATTCAGCGACATCGGCGGCATCGGTCCCGGCATAGAGGCCGAACATTCCGATGTCCGAATAAGGCGCGTGGAACGCATAAATCGCGTAGCAGAGGCCACGCTGCTCGCGCACCTCCTGGAACAGGCGTGAGGACATGCCGCCGCCGAGCACATTCGTGAATACCTGTAGGCTATAGAGGTTCGGATCGCGATGCGGCAACCCGTGCATGGCGAGCGCGATGTGAGCCTGTTCGAGATCGCGCGTCTCGATGCGGGAGCCTCCGACGAAACGTGCTGGATCAGGCGTCGGTGGCCGAGGGCCGGCAAAGCTCGCGAATCGTCGTTCGACTTCCGCCACTATGGCCTGGTGCTCAACTGCGCCTGCCGCAGCGACCACCATCTCGGGGCTTCGATAGTTGCGGCTGAGATAGGCGGCGAGCCGCTTGCGGTCGAACGAGCGCACGGTCGCCGGCGTGCCGAGGATGGACCGGCCAATCGGCTGGTCGGCGAAGGCGGTCTCCTGCAGCTTGTCCCAGATGAGATCGTCCGGGGCATCCTCGGCGGCACCGATCTCCTGCACGATCACGTTCTGCTCGCGCCGCAGCTCCTCGGAATCGAATGACGGATCGGCGAGGATGTCGGATAGCACGTCGAGCGCAAGCGGCACATCAACCCGCAGAACGCGCGCGTAGTAGGCGGTTGTCTCAATCGAGGTTGCCGCGTTGAGGTCGCCGCCGACCGCCTCGATTTCCTCCGCGATTTGACGGGCGGTGCGCCGTGAAGTTCCCTTGAACGCCATATGCTCGAGCAGATGCGAGATACCATGCTCGTCCGGCCGCTCGTCGCGACTGCCGGAACCGACCCACACGCCAAGCGAGGCGGTCTCCAAATGCGGCATCGCGTCAGTGACGACGACGAGGCCGGTGGGAAGACGTGTGACCTCGACGCTCATGCAGCGGCTCCTTCATGTGCGGCACGACTGGCAGAGAGAATATGGCGCTCGACCGCCATCTGGTCGACCGGCAGCGTGGTGACGCGCTCCGGCCGCCGATCGAGGTCGGCGAGCCATTCGGGAAGCGGGGGCCGCACACCGCAGGCTGCCTCCACCGCATCGGGGAATTTGGCTGGGTGGGCCGTGCCGAGCACCACCATCGGAATCGACGGGTCGCGGGTCTCCTTCTCCGCGACCGCAACGGCGACCGCGGTATGGGGATCAATCAAATGTCCGGTCTCCCGCAGCATGGTGCGAATCGCCGCCGCGGTCTCGTTCTCGTCCGCCCGGTCGGCGGAAAACACTGCGCGCAGCGCCGAGAGCGCCTGCGCCGGCAGCGCAAACCGGCGTGATTGGGCGAGCGAGGCCATCAGCGCGCGTACCGCGCGGCCATCGCGGCCATGGATGTCGAACAACAGACGTTCGAAATTCGACGCCACTTGGATGTCCATCGACGGCGAGGACGTGGGCACCACGTCGCGCAGCTCGTAGATGCCTGTCGCGATCGTGCGCGTGAGGATGTCGTTGACGTTGGTCGCAACCACCAGGCGGTCGACGGGCAGGCCCATGCAGAGCGCGACATAGCCCGCGTAGACGTCACCGAAATTGCCGGTCGGCACGGTGAAGGCGACCTTTCGGTGCGGCGAGCCGAGTGCGACCGCAGCGGTGAAATAGTACACCACCTGTGCGACGATGCGCGCCCAGTTGATGGAATTCACGCCGGAGAGCCGCGCCCGGTCGCGAAAGGCGTGGTGGTTGAACATGCCCTTCACGATGGCCTGGCAATCATCGAACGTTCCCTCGATCGCCAGCGCGTGGACATTATCGTCCTCGACCGTCGTCATCATCCGCCGCTGCACGTCGGAAATGCGGCGATGCGGAAAAAGCACGAACAGATCCGCACGCACGCGACCGCGAAACGCCTCGATCGCGGCCCCGCCAGTATCCCCGGAAGTCGCGACCACGATGGTCGTACGCTCTCCGCGCGTCGCGAGCACCTCATCCATGAGTCGGCCAAGGATCTGCATCGCCAGATCCTTGAACGCGAGCGTGGGCCCATGAAACAATTCGAGGACGAAATCGCTCGCCCCGAACTGCACCAGCGGAGCGACCGCCGGATGGCGGAACCTGCCATAGGCCTCGCGCGTCATGCGGGCGAGGTCGCAATCCGGGATGGCATCGCCGACGAAGGGACGAATGACCTCCACCGCCACTTCCGCATATGGGCGGCCGGCAAAGCCAGCGATCGTGTCGGCATCGAGCCGCGGCCACGCCGCGGGCACGTAGAGGCCACCGTCGCGGGCAAGTCCTGCCAGCGTCGCCTCGACAAAACCGAGCGCCGGAGCCTCGCTCCTGGTGGAAATGTAGCGCACGAGCCGGGGGCTCCGTTTGAGGCTAAGTCGCCGTCGCGCTGGGCTTTATTCGCCCAACGAACGCACTGCGTAACCTTTTGAATTCACTCCTGTTCCCAGCACAAAGCAGGGTGCGGAGAAGCAACGGCCTCAAACATAGTCGGACGGCGGGCCTTCCACAAGGAAGGGGGCACGCCCGCGGCTCATGCCGTGCGCGCGGCTCGGCTGCTCAACCAGAACCCGAACATCACCACTACAACCAAAGCGAGCCCATACCAGGTAATCGCATATTGCAGATGCTCGTCGCGTAGGTTGACCTTGAGTGCGCCGGGGCGCGGGAGCCCGCCGGGTGGCTGCGGACTTTCCAATTCGATGAAGAACGGCGCAACCTCGCCCCAGCTCTTGGCGGCTGCAATCGCAACGGGGTCGCGCACGAACCAAATGTTGCGATCGGGATCATCCTTCGGCGAGAAGGCGCCGCGGGATTCCGGCCAGCGCATCACGCCGACTAGGTCGGCATGCCCGGTGGGTGCTCCGGCGGCGCGCGTCACTGGATCTTGCCGTCCCTCCGGCACGAAGCCGCGATTGACGACGACGATTCCGCCGGACGTGAGCTGGGCTGGCGCGAATACCCAATAGCCGGATCCGGACACGTCGCTGCGCAAGGCCGAGCCACTGGTGTAGACGAGTGCTTCCGCGCCCGGCACGAACGCGGCAGAGAACTTCACGCGACGGAATTCGTCGTTTGCCGCAGAAAGGCTCGCCCAGCGCTCACGCGGCGGCAGATCGCCCGGGGGCGCGGAAAGGCGCTGTTCGAGGGTCTCGATCAGCGCTTCCTTCCAGGCCTTGCGTTGGAGTTGCCAAGTGCCGAGCCCGACGAAGATTACGGTCGCCACCAGCGCGAAGATGGCTGGCACCGCAAGGCCCGATCGCAGCCGCCGTGCCAGCGCGACGTTCACGGCGCTTCGCCGCCGGTGAAGCGGCCCTCAGCGGCCTTGTGGTGATATTGTAGCGCGATCAGAAGGCCCTTGACTGGGCGCAATGGCAATAGCGTCGTGATCAGGATCAGCGGTCCCCACAGCAGCGCATGCACCCAGTATGGCGGCGCATAAACGATTTCCACCGCTAAGGCAGAGCCGGCAACAATGAAGCCGGACAGGAACATGACGAAAAACGCCGGCCCATCGGCGGAGTCGGCAAACGAAAAGTCAAGACTGCAATGCTCGCAGCGCGGGCGTAGTGTAAGAAACCCCCGGAACAGACGGCCCTCGCCGCAACGCGGACAGCGCCCCAGAAGTCCGGCCACGATGGGCGACGGCGGTGTATCAGGTTGATGGGTCACACACTAACTCGTCTGGAAGCACTAGCTGCGAGATGGCGTGCCGAGCCTAGATTCTCAAGTCCCCAATATTAAATCGTTCCTACGTGTGTCGCTTACGACAGCGGCTTGAGGTCGTCCAACATGGTCGGAATGAACTCCGAGACTGTCGGGTGAATGTGCACCGCCCGATGCAGGACCGTGAACGGCGCCTTGGTATACATAACATCGAGGATGCAGTGGATGGCCTCGTCCCCCGAAAGTCCCAGCAGCGACGCCCCGAGGATCTGTTTCGTCTCCTTGTCGACCAGAATCTTCATGAAGCCCTTTGTCTCGCCTTTCTCGTACGCTCGGCTCACGTCCTCCATGGCCATGGTCGCGATCAGCGCCGGCCGGCCGGACTTGCGGACCTCGGCTTCGGTCATGCCCGCGCGACCGAGCGGGGGATCGGTGTAGAGCGCGTAGGCAGTAATGCGATCGGTGACGCGCCGCGGATCGTTGTCGAGAAGATTCGCCGCCACGATTTCGAAATCATTGTAGGAGGTGTGGGTAAAGGCGCCCCGCCCGTTGCAGTCCCCCAAGGCCCAGATGCCGGGCACATTGGTGCGCAACTGGTCGTCGACCTGGATGTAGCCGCGAGAGTCGGTAGCGACGCCTGCCTTGTCGAGGCCGAGATCGTCCGTGTTCGGCCGACGGCCGATCGCGAGCAATAGATGGGAGCCGACGACCTGCGAGCTAGTTCCTGCATTCTCCACCGTCACCGCGATCTCGTTGCCTTGTTTTGCCACAGCGACAACCTTGCTGTTGACGCGGATGTCGATATTTTCGTCCTTCAGGATTTCGGCAATGGCGCGGGAGACATCCTCGTCCTCGCGCGCGATCAGGTGCGGTCCGAGCTCGATGACCGTGACTTCGCTTCCGAAGCGGCGATAGGCCTGCGCAAATTCAAGGCCGACATAGCTCCCTCCGAGCACGATCAGATGCGGGGGCAGAAAATCCACGTCCATCATCAAGCTGTTGGTCAGGTAAGGGACTTGGTCGAGCCCGCGTATTGGCGGCACCAATGCCCGCGCGCCCACATTGATGAAAATCTTATCGGCCCTGAGCACCTCATCGCCGACTTCCACCTCCTTCGGCCCAATGAACTGGGCGTGGCCTTCGAGGACCGTGCACCCTTTCAGCCTCCTCAAGGATCGCTCGACCCCTTCGCGTGACGGGCGCACAACGGCATCCTTGCGCGCCTTCACTGCCTTCATATCAACGCCGATCGGGCCGCCGATGGTCACGCCGTAGTCGGCAGCGCGACGCGCCAGATACGCCGCATAAGCGCTCGCAATCAGCGTCTTTGTCGGGGTGCAGCCGGCATTGACGCAGGTACCGCCGAAAAACTTGCGCTCGATGATGGCAACCTTCCAGCCGGCGGCCACCAGTCGCCTCGCCAAGCCCGGTCCCGCCTGTCCGGTGCCGATAACGATCGCATCATGGTCCGCCATAACCCGCCTCCCATTTCGCGGCTCTCGTCACACGAAGCCGAGATCCCAAGCATAGGGGGACACCGCCAGCCTGTCGCCCACAGGAGCCTTCACAACTCGGCGATGATATGGGATCGGCAATGCCGCTCCCTTGATCAATAGCTTTGCGCGATCGATACAAAGACGCTGTCGTCTTGCGCTCTGCCCTCAACGCGCGTTCAAGCTGTCGGGAACTGGTGGCCGAGCCAAGTCAACCGGAACGACTTTGCCAGCGCGTCACCGCCGATTTGGGCAAGCCAAAAAATTGGTAAGGCCACTCAAGGCATCGAGACCGCGCTCTAGTGGCCGACAGCATGCGCGACGCTCGCCCCGCCCGAACCCCACACATAAATGCAGGAAAACAGGAAGATCCAGACGACGTCGACGAAATGCCAGTACCAAGCGGCGAACTCGAAGCCGAGATGCTGCGTCGGCGTGAAATGTCCGAGATAGGCACGAAGCAGGCACACGATCAGAAACGTCGAGCCGATGATGACGTGCGCGCCATGGAAGCCGGTGGCCATGAAGAAAGTGGCGCCGTAGATGTTGCCACTGAAGTTGAACCCCGCGTGGCTGTATTCGTAGGCCTGCACGCAGGTGAATGCCAGACCAAGCACGATCGTCAGGATCAGCCCCCACTTGAGGCCCTGGCGGTCGTTCTCCAGAAGCGCGTGGTGCGCCCAGGTCACGGTCGTGCCGGAGGTGAGCAGGATCAGCGTATTGAGGAGCGGTAAGTGCCACGGGTCGAAGGTCTCGGTTCCCTTCGGCGGCCACACCCCGCCAAACAGCTGTTCGCGCGTAAGCTGGTGCATGTCGGCCGGGAACAGCGCGCTGTTGAAATACGCCCAGAACCAGGCCACGAAGAACATCACCTCGGAGGCAATGAACAGAATCATGCCGTACCGATGGGAGATCTGCACGATGCGCGTATGATAGCCCTCGTACGTGGCCTCACGGGCGACGTCGGTCCACCAGCCGATCATGGTATAGGCGATGCCGATCACACCAACGCCGAAAACATATGGCGCGGCCGCGAACATGTGATGCATCCACGTAATGCCGCCGACCGCCGCTATGAATACGGAGACTGCCCCGATCGCGGGCCAAGGGCTCGGTGCCACCAGATGGTAGTCGTGATGCGGCTTGGCGTGAGCTTCGGCCATCTTAGAATTCTCCATCTCTCGGTGAGGCAGCGCCGCCCACGGCACTTGTCCCTGTTAGAATCAGCTTCGCCCGGGCGCGGGCGCCTCGCCGCTGTCTACTTGCGGCGTCTCAGCCTGCCGCGCCGGATACATGGTGTAGGACAGGGTGATAGTGTCGAGACCGTCCTGCTCCGAATCCTTCACAAGCTCGGCGGCCACGAAGAAGACAACTGCCATGTCGCGCTTTTCGCCGGCCTTGAGCCGCTGATCGGTAAAACAGAAACAGTTGATCTTGGAGAAATAGGCGCCTGCGGTGGGCGGTGAAACATTGTACGAGGCAACGCCCACGGTCTCGCGTGCCGACTCATTGACGACCCTGTAGCTGACAGTCACGACCTCGCCGATTTTGACCTCTATCGAATTTTGGTCCGGCTCGAAACGCCAGGGGAGCCCACCGGCGACGTTAGCGTCGAAGCGTACCTTGAGCTTGCGATCGAGGACGTGGGAAGGCGTAACGGTCGCGACCTGCGGAGTGCCGCCGAAGCCGGTCGTGCGGCAGAACCAGTTGTAGAGCGGCACGGCCGCATAGGCCGCGCCCACCATCGCTGCAACGAACACTCCGCACGCGGCCGCGACGATGATATCGCGGCGTCGTTGCGAGGGGATGTTCCGCACGTTCATCACGATTACAACGGACGATTCAGCACCGCCGGTCCCTTCACCAGGGTGACGACGTAAAACAGGACAACGAGCGCGCCGAGCGCGAGCGCAATCGCGATCGACCGCGCGCGTCGGCTGCGCTTCTGCTCTTCGCTGAGGATGATTCTCTTCGGCTTTTCGTCCATGTCACCAAAGCCCTCACACCGCGCGGCCTATCACGCCGCCCTCGACCAGCAACACCGCGAAGAGGACGAATAGATAGAGGATTGAGAAAGCGAAGAGATCGTGCGCCGCGCGCTCGGCGCGCTCGCCGTCACGCTCCCTGCGCACGCGCCAAGCGAACGCGACCATCAGCGCGCCGGCGAGGAGCGCGGTCACCCCGTAGATTGTCTGGGTATAGCCGAGAAGCCACGGCGCCGCGCCAATCGGCACGAGTCCGATGGAATAGAGCAAAATCTTCCGTCGTGTTTCCTCCGGCCCGGCAACCACCGGGAGCATCGGAACCCGAGCGCGGGCGTAGTCGTCGACGCGAACGAGCGACAGCGCCCAGAAGTGTGGCGGCGTCCAGAAGAAGATGATGAGGAAGAGGAGACACGGCTCGACCGCGATGCCGCCGGTCGCCGCCACCCAGCCGATGACGGGAGGAAAGGCGCCCGCGGCGCCGCCGATAACGATGTTCTGCGGCGTCGATCGCTTGAGCCATACCGTATAGACAGCGACGTAAAAGAAGATCGTGAAGGCGAGCAGTGCCGCCGCGAGCCAGCTCACGAGCAGGCCGAGCACGCCCACCGCGAAAGCGGCGAGTACGATGCCGAACGCAAGCGCCTCGCCGGGCGCGATGCGGCCCCGTGGAATGGGACGATTCGAAGTGCGCCTCATCACCGCGTCGATGTCGGCGTCGTACCACATGTTGAGCGCGCCCGCGGCACCGGCGCCGACCGCGATGCACAGAAGCGCGGTGAAGCCGATCACCGGATGGACATGTCCCGGCGCGATTACGACACCGACCAGCGCGGTAAAGACGACGAGCGACATGACCCGTGGCTTCATCAGCGCCACATAGTCGCCAACGCTCGCAATGCTCGGCCCGTAGCCGGCCGAACCCGCGAACTCTGTACCTTCGCTGACCAGTGACATCTATTCTGCGCTCACCTGTTAACGACCGCCCGCGGGGATGCCGCCACCATCACTTGATCAGCGGCAGCTCGTTATATTGGTGGAACGGTGGCGGCGAAGGCAGCGTCCATTCGAGCGTGGTCGCGCCCGCGCCCCATGGATTGTCCGCCGCCTTTTCCTTGCGCATGAACGCGTGGGCTACGCCGAAGAAGAACACGAGCGCACCCAACCCCGAAAGGTAGGAGCCGAGCGACGAGACCAGGTTCCAGCCGGCGAAAGCATCGGGATAGTCGGCAATGCGCCGCGGCATGCCGGCGAGCCCAAGGAAGTGCTGGGGGAAGAAGACGATGTTGACCCCAATGAAGGTGAGCCAGAAATGCAGCTTGCCGATCGTCTCCGAGTACATATAGCCGGACATTTTCGGGAACCAGTAGTACCAGCCGGCGAAGATGGTGAAAACCGCGCCGAGCGAGAGCACGTAGTGGAAATGCGCCACCACGTAATAGGTGTCTTGCAGGGAACGGTCGATGCCGGCATTAGCGAGCACCACGCCGGTCACGCCGCCGACCGTGAACAGAAAGATGAAGCCGATCGCCCACAGCAGTGGCGTCTTGAACTCGAGCGAGCCGCCCCACATCGTGGCGATCCAAGAGAAGATCTTCACGCCGGTCGGCACCGCGATCACCATGGTGGCGACCACGAAATAGGCTTGCGCGGCGGTCGACATGCCAACGGTATACATGTGGTGCGCCCACACCACGAACCCGATGCCGCCGATTGCCACCATCGCGTAGGCCATGCCGAGATAGCCGAACACCGGTTTTTTCGCGAACGTCGCCACGATCTGACTGATCATGCCGAAGCCCGGCACGATCAGGATGTAGACCTCGGGATGCCCGAAGAACCAAAACAGGTGCTGGAACAGGAGCGGATCGCCACCCCCGCCAGGGGTGAAGAAGGTGGTGCCGAAATTGCGGTCTGTTAGCAGCATGGTGATGGCACCGGCGAGCACCGGCATCGCGAGCAGAATGAGAAACACCGTCACCAGCTGCGACCATACGAACAATGGCATCTTGTGCATCGTCATGCCGGGAGCGCGCATATTGAAGATCGTCGTGATGAAATTGATCGCGCCGAGGATCGATGACGCGCCGGCAAGGTGCAGCGACAGGATGGCGAAATCGACAGCGGGCCCAGGATGGCCCGTGGTCGAGAGCGGCGCATAGATCGTCCATCCCGCGGCCACCCCGGGGGCACCGGGTTCGCCCTCCACGAACAGCGAGATAATCAACAGCGTGAAGGACGCCGGCAGCAGCCAGAACGAGATGTTGTTCATGCGCGGGAACGCCATGTCCGGCGCACCGATCATCAGCGGTATCATCCAATTGCCGAAGCCGCCGATCATCGCCGGCATGACCATGAAGAAAATCATGATCAGGCCGTGCGCCGTCGTGAAGACGTTGAACATGTGGGAGTCGTGGAAGAACTGCAACCCCGGATGCATCAGCTCGAGTCGCATGCCGATCGACAGCACGCCGCCCACCAATCCGCCGAGCAAGGCGAACACGAGATACATCGTGCCGATGTCTTTGTGGTTGGTCGAATAGAGGTAACGCCGCCAACCATGCGGGTGATCGGGCAGGTCCTCGCCGTGAGCTTTCGCCATCGTAGCCATGACTCAAGTCCTTGGAGTTGTCGCCCGCGAACTATCCGCGTCTGCGCGCGGCATCATCGGGGCGTCGATTGTGCCGCCGCGACCGTGGTCGGCGGCAGTGCTTCATCGCGAGCGTATTTCTTCTTTGCCTCTTCAACCCAGGCGGAGAATGCCTGCTCGCTCACCACATGGACTGCGATCGGCATGAAGGCGTGATCCTTGCCGCACAGCTCCGAGCACTGACCGTAGTAGACACCCTCCCGCGTTGCCGTGAACCAGGTCTCGTTGATGCGCCCGGGAACGGCGTCGATCTTGATGCCGAATGACGGTACCGCGAACGAATGAATGACGTCGGAGCCCGTGGTGATCACGCGCACAGTCTTGTTTACCGGCACTACCATTTCATTGTCGACCGCAAGCAGTCGCGGCTGGCCTTCCTTGCGCTCACCCTCTTTGAGCATCAACGAATCGAACTCGAACTGGCCGTTGTCGGGATAGCTGTAGCTCCAGTACCACTGCTTGCCGGTCGCCTTCACCGTGAGGTCGGCGGCCGGGACGTTGAGTTGGAGGAACAGAAGCTTGAATGAAGGGACCGCAATAAACATCAGAATCACGATCGGAATGAGAGTCCACGCAATCTCGATGAACGTGTTGTGCGTGGTCCGCGACGGAAGCGGATTGGCGCGGGCATTGAAGCGCACCATGACGACGACCAGCAAAACCAGCACGAAACCGGCGATAACGGTGATGATGTAGAGCAGGAAATCGTGGAACCAGATGATGTTGTCCATAACCGGAGACGCCGATTGCTGCAGCCCTACCTGCCAAGGCGAAGGCTGCCCGAGCCCGGCCAGAGCCGCCTCCGCGCCGGTCAGGATGGCGACCATCGCTATTGCCAATACGGTCAACCGCTTGAGCACCAACATCGTCGGCATTGCTCCTTCGAATGAGGTTCCAAGGCGCGCTCCACCGCTCGGAGTCGCTGCCCGCATTGAGCGCGACACTCCTCGGTGGGCTCCTCGGCGCGCGGGGCGGGACCTCAGGGGAATCCTGGCCTCTAAAACCACAATTCCAGCCCTATCGCAATGCACACGTTCATATCTCCCATGCGGCCAAAGGCCGGTCTCCCATGTGGCCAAAAGGCCGGCCGATCGCCCCCGCCGACCATCGTCGTTCGACCCTTTCTCGGCCACAATGCCTTGTTTTACTCATCCTTGACACGTAGCTCCGACCGTGGACGGAGGGGGTCGATTCGGCTAGATCGGGATAGCGGGGCGCAGGCAGGATTCGAGGCGGAGATTATGGGTTCATTCAGCCCGGGAATGCTTTTTCGCACAATAAGATCATTGCTGGCAGCTACCGCGATGGTACTGGCACTCTCCGCTGGCATGGCCGAGCGCGCCACCGCGCAGGGCGCGGTCAAGTCGGTCCACAATGACTGGCAAGTCCGCTGCGACACGCCACCTGGCGCGCAGGGCGAGCAGTGCGCGCTGATCCAGAGCGTCACCGCGGAGGATCGCGCCAATGTCGGCCTCACCGTGATCGTGCTCAAGACTGCCGATCAGAAGAGCCGCCTCATGCGCGTGGTCGCGCCCGTCGGCGTGTTGCTTCCCTCGGGCCTCGGACTGAAGGTCGATCAGGTCGACGTCGGCCGGGCCGGCTTCGTCCGTTGTCTGCCCAACGGGTGCGTTGCCGAGGTCGTCATGGACGACAACTTGATCAAGCAACTACGCAGCGGCCAGACTGCGACGTTCATCATCTTCCAGACGCCCGAAGAAGGCATCGGCTTCCCGATGAGCCTCAAGGGCTTCGGCGAGGGCTACGACAAGCTGCCGTAAGACGCCCCAGGCCAGGGCGTCCTTCCCTTAAGTCCGATTTAGCGGCGTGGCGACCTCGCAACTCCAGGCGAGGACGACTATCTTTGGCTAGACTGCGCGAATGCGGATCCGATCATGAGCTCACCCACGACGTCACTTCTCGATCGCGCCGGCCTCGACCGTGGCGACGTGCGCCGACACCTCGCCCGCGGCCTGGAAGGCGCGGACGACGGTGAGCTTTATCTCGAATATGCCCAGTCCGAGATGCTTGTTTTCGACAATGGGCGGCTCAAGCAAGCGACCTACAACACCGACCAGGGCTTCGGATTGCGCGCCGTCAAGGACGAGGCGGTGGGCTATGCCCATTCCTCCGACGTCTCGGAGGCAGCGTTGGCGCGCGCGGCGGACGCGGTGCGCGCGGTCAAGGGTGGCTATTGCGGTGCTTACGCAGAACCGCCGGGTCGCACCAATGTCCGCCTTTATGGCGACGACAATCCGCTCGGCGCACCGGCCTTCGAACCCAAGGTGAGGCTTCTGGAGGCCATTGACGCCTATGCCCGAGCGCGTGACCCGCGCGTGCGACAGGTTTCGATCTCATTTGGCGCGAGCTGGAAAGTGATCGAGATCCTGCGCGGCGACGGCGAAAGCTACCGCGACGTGCGTCCTTTGGTGCGCGTCAATATCTCGGTCGTCGTCGGCAATGGCGATCGCCAGGAAGCCGGCAGCCACGGCTATGGCGGGCGCGAGGGCTTTTCGCATTTCCTCTCGACCCATGCCTGGCAGCGCGCCGCTGACGATGCTGTACGCCAGGCGCTGATCAATCTCGAAGCGGTGCCGGCGCCAGCCGGCGAGATGGACGTGGTGCTCGCCCCTGGCTGGCCCGGCATCATGCTGCACGAGGCGGTGGGACACGGGCTCGAAGGTGACTTCAACCGCAGGAAGACCTCTGCATTCGCCGGTCTGATGGGACAACGCGTCGCGTCGAAGGGTGTCACCGTCATTGACGACGGTACCATCGCGCAGCGACGCGGCTCGCTCTCGATCGACGACGAGGGCACGCCGACCAGTCGCACCGTGCTGATCGAGGACGGCATCCTTGTCGGCTACATGCAGGACCGCCACAACGCGCGTCTGATGAGCATGAAACCCACAGGCAATGGCCGCCGGCAAAGCTATGCCCATGCGCCGATGCCGCGCATGACCAACACTTACATGCTCGCCGGCGAACATGCGGCGAGTGAGATCATCGCCTCGGTCAAGGACGGCATCTATGCCGTCAATTTCGGCGGCGGACAGGTCGATATCACCTCGGGCAAGTACGTGTTTCAGGTTACCGAGGCCTACAAGATCGAGGGTGGCAAGCTTGCGCAGCCTCTCAAGGGCGCCATGCTGATCGGCAATGGTCCGACCGACCTCAACCGCATCGGCATGATCGGAAATGACTTCGAGCTCGATCACGGCATTGGCACTTGCGGCAAGAATGGCCAGGCCGTGCCCGTCGGCGTCGGCCAACCTACCCTGCGCATGGACCGCATCACCGTCGGCGGGACGGGCTAAGGTGCAGGCTCGCAGAATTTGATCCGGCTTACTGCTTGTGCGCTGATCCCGCGCGCCCGCTCCTGACGACTAGAAATACGCGATGCTACGACCGCAGGCGGCGACCGCGATCCAGATACCGAGCGAAAGGACGCCCGCGACTTTGGCGCGCGCCGGCATCGATGCGCCGGGTGCAAGGCGCTCGACCGCGCGCTTGGCCCAGACCTCATAAATCGCCACATTGATCAGACCTGCGGCAACCAGGGTGGCCTTCAGCTGGAACGCCGGATTAAGCGCAAGATGGCTCGCCTCGGCTGAGAACAGCACGCAGCCGGTGAGCGCCATGCCCACCAGTGCGGCAACGGCAAAGCTGCGCGCTCGCGCGAGCAAGCATGCGGGCGGGGTCGCCGCCAACCCTCCAAGCAGGCGAACGTCCATCACCGCTACTGCGCCAGCGAAGAAAGTGAGCGAGACGATGTGCCCGATATTGGCCGCTGGGTAGAGCCATAGCGACTGGCGGATGGCCGCGGCGAAGCCCGACTGTTCGAGCGCAACGAAAACCGCCGGCGCTGCATCGGTCATCACCGCATCTCGTAGGTCTTACCGTTGACCGTGATCCGCTCAGCCCGCATCTCATCTTTTTCAACCGTCGATGGATAGCCGTAGGCCGAGACGTTCTGGCCGACGGCGACGACCTTCTCCGTCGCTCCGCGACTGCTCATGCGCGAGGGAGGCGCGAGCGTCACGGTCCACACCTTGTCATTGCCCCGCACCGTGATCGTGGCGTGCGGGTTCTCGAACTTGGAGGTCATGATCGGGCCGGCGACGGTCACCGGCTTGCTCGCGTCGTAACTGCCCCATCCGTGATGCGCGAAAGCGGCGCTCGTCAGCAGCGCGAAGGCGGAAAGGAGGATGACGGATCTGATCATAGGGGGCCTCCAGAGAAGAGTGGCATAAGCGCCTCATTGTGCCGAGTTTGGGCGGCAAATGCTGCGGGGCAGTCATCAACTTTTTGAAATCGGCTACCTCACCACCCCGGAAATGCAGCATGCTTTGCGCAATGGCCGGGTAATGCGGTCCTTGAGATAGCAGACCGCCGAAGACCCGACATAGCCGGGCCGCACATAGGTCCAGGCGCGACACCCTTCCTCGGCTTCACAGGCCGCCCCACAGCTTTTGCCACTCGAGTCGGCCGGCAGTTCAAACTGCCGGTAGTCGCCACCGTTTCGATCGACGCCGAACTCGTTCGCCCCGCTCTTTGGTTCGATGACGCCCGTCCCGCGCACGCCGGACACGCAGCACGGTGCTGCAAGCCGCGGCATGACTTTGGATTTGAGCCAGCAAACCGCGTTGGCGCTTTCCGTTACGGGATAGGAAAAGGCCCAGGCGCGGCAGCGCGGATCCCGCTCACAGCGGGTGGCGCATTGGGCCGGATCGCCGGACCGCATGGGAAAGCTGGCATAGTCCCCGCCCGCCCGGTCGAAGCCGACCTGAGCCCGGGCGGTTGCTCCGGACACGGCCAGCGCGATCAGCAGGCAAAAACCCAGCTCAAGCCAATCCCGCCTCATGCCGCCTCTCGCTCGCGCCGCCCGGCCGTGCGATCCATGTTAGAGAAGCACGCGGGCGCAGGCGAGTGCCGTGTGAGCGACAGGCATGCTCCGCCCGAAGACAATGCCGAGGCTCGGCCCCGGCTCTACCGCGGGATTCCGTCATGCAATACGGCGAATTTGGCTTTCTGAATTTTGGGCTCGTGCTGTTGGCCGCCGCCGTCCTCAGCGTACCGATCGCGCGCCGGCTCGGCCTCTCCGCCATCGTCGCCTATCTCATCGCCGGCATCATCATCGGCCCGTATGGGCTTGCGGCGTTTGGCACGCCCGAGAGCATCTTGCCGGTTTCCGAGCTGGGCGTCGTGATGCTGCTGTTCCTGATCGGCCTCGAACTCGAACTCGGTCGGTTGCTGGCGATGCGACGCGCCATATTCGGCCTCGGCGCCGCCCAATTGGCGCTCACTGCACTCGCCATCGGCGCGCTCGGCTATGCGGCTGGGCTCGTCGACTGGCGCGGGGCTGTCATCGCCGGGCTCGCTTTGGCGATGTCGGCGACCGCCATCGCGCTGCAAATCCTGGAAGAACGCGGCCAACTCCAGCAAGACTACGGCCAGCGTGCTTTTGCCATCCTGTTGTTCCAGGACATGGCGGTCGTGCCCCTGCTGGCGGTGCTGCCCTTGCTCGCGCCCGGAAGCGAGAGCGCCCATACCGACCTCGGGGACGGGGTGCGCACGGTTGCCCTCATCGCCGGCGCGATCGCACTGATCGTGGTCGCGGGCCGCTATTTGCTCAATCCGTTCTTCCGGCTGCTCGCCCAGACCGGCTCGCGCGAGGTGATGACGGCGGCGGCGCTCCTCGTCGTGCTGGGCGCTGCGCTCACTATGCAGAAGGCTGGCATGTCCATGGCGCTCGGAGCCTTCCTCGCCGGTGTGCTGCTCGCCGAGTCGAACTACCGACATGAGCTCGCAGCAGACATCGAGCCATTCCGTGGTCTCCTGCTGGCCCTGTTCTTCATGGGCATCGGCATGAGCATCGACATGACCATCGTGCGCGCCAATCTTTGGCTGATCGTCCTCGCGGCAGTTACCATCACCGTCCTCAAGGCGGCGATTGTTTGGCTATTGTTCCGCGCCACCTGCGTTCGTCGCAGCGATGCGCTGCGCGCCGGATCGGTACTCACCGGCGCCGGCGAGTTCGCGTTTGTGCTCATTCCGCTCGGCGGCTCGCTCGGCGTGCTCGATGCGCGCCAAGCCAGCATCCTCACCGCCATTGCCGCCATCACCATGCTGCTTGGTCCACCCGTGGCCACGCTCACCGATGCGCTGGTGCGACGATTTGCACGGCCAGACCTTCGCGAGCCCGAGGACTTCTCCGATGCGAGCGGTTCGGTGTTAGTTATCGGTTTTGGACGCTTCGGCCAGATCGTGTCCCAATGCCTGCTTGCGGAAGGCATCGATGTTACGACCATCGACAACGATCCAGAAATGATGGAGAGCGCCGCTGGCTTTGGCTTCAAGGTCTATTACGGCGATGGCACCCGGCTCGACGTCTTACGCGCGGCAGGCGCGAGCGAGGCGAGGCTGATCGCGGTGTGCATCGATGACCGCGAGGCCGCGAGCCGTATCGTCGACCTCGTTCACGCCGAGTTTTCCGGTGCAAGGCTTTATGTGCGCTCTTTCGATCGGCGACACACCCTGCAACTTCTCGCTAAGGGGGTCGATTTCGAGCTACGCGAAACCTATGAATCGGCGCTCGTGTTCGGACGTAAGACGCTGGAGGCGCTGGGGCTGGATTCCGAGCGGGCGGCCGCAGTCGAGGAATTCGTCCGTCGCCGCGATCTCGATCGCCTCGTCCTCCAGCAGGCCGAGGGGATATCCGCCGGTCTCGACCTGTTGCGCACGCGCATGATACACGAACCTTTCAGCACACCGACGCGCGAGGTCAGGCCGCTCAATCCGGAAGCCGAAGAGATCATCGGCAACCCGCCAGCCGCAGAATGACACCAGCGGTTGCACCAATCCGATTCGAATACCAAGACGGTGTAGGACCGACGATTACAAAGCTAGGAGCGAGGCGCCGGCGCATCGTCGCGGTGGCGGCTCGGCGGGCCTAAGCCAGACATAGTCGCCGATTAATCGAAGACCCTCATCCAATCGCTGGACAAGTTGTGGGCAGCATAGAATTTTTCCAGCCGTGCACGCGTGCTGTTCTCCCCGAACTTTTCGTGTTCGCCTTTGCTGAGACCAAGGAAGCGCACTGCATTTCCAAACATGATCCCCTCGATCTGGGTGTCATTGTATCCGACAGCCCGCAAGAAAAAGATCATCACGTCCGGGAATGGTTTGGGTGAGAACAGTCTGGGAAAGCGCTCTTCCTGTGCGATCATCGACCAGTCGGTGCCATAGAGCAGCCGCTCATCGCTGTTGGGAAAGTGCTCCTTGAAGGCTTTCATGCATTCGACGATCCTCCTGCTCGGACCAGTCTTGAGGATCTCGCCAGCGAGCTGATGTCGGCATAGGCATATGCATCGCTCGAACCGGTAATGATTTTTCCTATCGTCCACTCCCAACATTTATCGACGTAGCTTACGGGCCGAGCATATTGCACGGCTTTGTTGAAGTGGCCGAAATGAGCCAGATTGATGCGCAGCCGTGGAAACGCATCTTGTTTGAGAACCCTGGCCCAGAACGTCGGATCTGCGCGATCCTCATAATCGGTGTTGGGCCCGAAGCTATGGCTGGTATGGGCCATGATTGGCACATTGTTCGCGCTGCACCACGCGTAAAGTTTTGCGAGAGCCGCATCGAGCTTGCTACCCCAGCCCGGTATCGGGGGACTGCAAATACGCAGGCTCGTTGAATCTATCGTCCGGCAGATGTTTGTTGTCTGCCGCCTGAAATCCCATCGGCGGGTAGAGCTTAACACCGACGAATCCGCCCGTCGTCCTGGTCGAGTTGCCGACGAGAATTCGATCAACCTCGATGGCGCGGCGCACGATCGCCATCGGGTCCTTATCTCCGGGTTTGCGCCGATGATGGTCATAAAGAGCCTGTCGCAGCGGGTCGAATCCGACGAAGCCATGCACGCGCGGGCCGTCCCTGCGGCAGGCGATCCTCGCCATGACGTCAACCTGCTCTTCGATGCTCAGTTGATCCTCGTCCTCGAGCCATTTGGAGAAATCGACGATCGCGGGGGTCATCAGCACGATCCGTGACTTCTGCCCCATCTTGCCATGAAGCTCATCAAGCTCCTCCGCCAGCTCGTAGCGATGGCGGGTGTACAAGAGCGCCCATCGAATGTAACGGCCGAGCAAGTCGTCACGCGAATAAAGTTCATCCGCCATGGCGTCGACCTGGAAAGGCGTCAAACCTCCCAATGCATCTCTGTCTTCCGCTGTGAGGTCCGGCTTGCCAAATTCTTCGTGAATCTGCTGATACAGAAATAGTTTGATTTGCTCGATCGCGACTTCAAGCGCGATGCCTTCGGTCAGTGACAGTGGGCGATCACTGAAGACGTCCCAGCTGAACCAGATGAGCCGAAACGCACTCCGCAAATGCTCGAGATCCTGGTCCTGACGCCAAGCACTCGTCGGTTTTCTCTCTGGATCTCGTTCAAACTCGTTGATCTTGTCGATTTCGGTTTGCATGTCAGGGGCGGCGCGCTTCACCTGAACCGAGATCGCGTGCACCAACGCTTCGAGCGCTCCTGGATAGTCCGCGAACCGGGCGACGAGCTCGCTCGTCTGCGCCGATCTCGGAACCATAATCTTCCTGGCGAAGCCCTCGATCGGCAGATCGGCGGCATTAAAGACGTGGCAATGCGCGTCGATGATACGGTCGATCCGAGGCGCCAGAGGCTGCGCCCAGGTTAATGCTGGGAACGCGGCTTTGCCGGCCGCCAACGCGATGCCGCCCGCGACAAATTCACGCCGACGCATTGTTTGCCTCGTTTGGATGCTTCCGAAGGCTACCTGGCATTACCCGATTGTCCAGGTCTATTGAGGCTGCGAAGAGGCACGGCAAAAAGACCCGGATACGCATACCGGTGCTCATGAATCAATACGCATATTCCTTGAACACCGGGTCGACGCTGCGGTCCCAGGCGCCGTGAAATTTTTCCAAGAGCTCTTCGGCGGGCGTAATACCGCGCGCGACATATTCCTCAATCGGGCGCAAATAGCGTCTCTCGTCCTGGCCGCCAGCGTCCAGCCGCCGACGCCGCGCAAGTCCCTTCTCCGCCAGCGCCATCGTTGCCTTGGCGAGATGCAGCACGTCGTGCCCCGCGATCCTAGCCGCGAAGCCTAGCTTCGGCACGTCATCGCGCAGCTTCTGGCGCTCCTCGGCAGTCCAATTCTTGACTAGATCCCAGGCGGCGGCGAGCGAGTCGTCATCGTAGAGAATCCCGGCCCAGTAGGCCGGCAATGCCGGCAACCTGCGCCACGGACCACCATCCGCACCGCGCATTTCGAGATAGCGCTTGAGTCGCACCTCCGGGAAGATCGTAGAGATGTGGTTCGCCCAGTCGGAGATCGTGGCGCGCCCGCCTGGCAGGCCCGGGAGTCGTCCCTGCATCAGGTCGCGGAACGATTGTCCAGCGACGTCGATATAGCGCTCCCCGCGCTTGACGAAATACATGGGCACCCCGAGGGCGTAGTCGACGTAACGCTCGAAGCCCATACCAGGCTCGAATGCCCACGGCAGCATGCCGCAGCGGTCGGCATCCGTATCGCGCCAGATCTCGGAGCGAAACGAGAGAAAGCCATTGGGCTTACCCTCGGTGAAGGGCGAGTTGGCGAACATCGCGGTTGCGACCGGCTGCAGCGCGAGCGAGACCCGCAGCTTCTTCACCATGTCGGCTTCGGAGGAATAGTCGAGGTTCGTCTGCACCGTGCAGGTGCGGTACATCATATCGAGGCCATGTTTGCCCACCTTCGGCATGTAGGCCGTCATGATGCGGTAGCGGCCCTTGGGCATCATCGGAATCTGGGACCGGCTCCAGTTCGGCGTCATGCCGAGCCCGAGAAAGCCGATGCCGAGCGGGCGCGCGATTTCCTTGACCTGCGCGAGATGTGCCATGAGCTCGGAGCAGGTCTGGTGCACCGTCTCGACCGGCGCGCCCGAAAGCTCGAACTGGCCGCCCGGCTCGAGCGAGATCGCGCCACCCCCGGTCACGTCGAACAGACCGATAATGTTGCCGTCCTCGATGATCGGTTCCCAACCGAGCAGATGCTGCATGCCTTCGAGCAACGCACGGATGCCGCGGCGGCCCTCATAGGAGACCGGGTTGTGGCCCTCGACCGTAAACACGAACTTCTCGTGCTCGGTACCGAGGCGGAACTGAGATCTGGGCTTGCTGCCCGCCTCAAGCCACGCGACGAGCTCCTCGCGCGTTTCGATCGGCGTCATGTCGACTTGGTCGCGAGCCATACAGCGGTTCCGACGGAAAGGGCCGCGACCTTACACGGCGGCTGCAAGGGAGGGCAATTGGTGTCACGCCTTGCGATGCGGAGCGTTGTCGCACCACAAATCACCATCGGCCGAGGGGCGCGCCGAGGTAAAAATCGTCGAGCTTGCGGGCTTCAAGCGGCCGCGGGCTGGCGGGCAAACCGGCCGTAGAAGGTGTCCCCCTTTTCTGCCATATCGATCAGCAGCTTTGAGGGCATAAAACGCGCGCCGCAGGACCTCTCCAGCCGCTTACAGAGTTCGACGAACGCCTTGGTTCCCATCATGTCGATATAAGAGAGCGTGCCGCCGGTGAACGGCGCGAAGCCGAACCCAAGAATTGAACCGACATCGGCCTCGCGGACGTCCGTGATCACCCCCTCCTCCACGCAGCGCGCGGTTTCAAGCGCCTGGATGGCAAGGAGGCGCTGTTTAAGCTCCTGGGTGTCTATTAGAGCGGGATCGAGCTTGCTCGGCTGCAGCTCGACGAGACCCGGCCATAGCTTCTTCGGCGCATTTCGCGGATAGTCGTAGAATCCCTTGCCGTTCTTGCGCCCGAGGCGGCCGCGCTTCTCCACCATCTCTTCGAGCAGCGCCTTCTGCTGCGAATCGATGGCGTTAGGACCAAGGTCAGCCTCGGTTGCCTTCAAAATCTTCCACACGAGATCGACCGCGACCTCGTCGTTGAGCGAGAGCGGCCCCACCGGCATTCCGGCCATGCGTCCGAGATTCTCGATCATCGCCGCGGGCACGCCTTCGGCGAGCATCAGATGGCCCTCGCGGATGTAGGTGCCGACTACGCGCGAGGTGTAGAAGCCACGCGCGTCAGTGACAACAATCGGCGTCTTGCGGATCGCGCGCACGTAATCGAGCGCGGCCGCGAGCGCCATTTCGCTTGTTTGTTTGCCGAGGATGATCTCGACCAGCATCATGCGCTCGACTGGCGAAAAGAAATGGATGCCGATGAAACTTCCTGGCCGTTTCGAGATCTCCGCCAGCGAGGTGATCGGCAGGGTCGAGGTGTTGGAGCCGAAGACTGCCCCCTCTCCGATCGTGGCTTCCGCCGCGGCGATAGCGCCGGCCTTGATCTTGCGGTCCTCGAAAACTGCCTCGACGACGAGGTTGCAATCCTTGAGCGCGCCGTAGTCCGAGGTCGCTGTTACGCGCGCGAGCAGCGCGTCGCGCTCGGTCGTGGTCGCGCGGCCGCTGTCGATCTGCTGGGCCATCAATCTCGCCGAATGGACCTTGCCCTTGTCGGCCGCCTCCTGGTCGCGGTCGATCAACACGACGTTGAGGCCCGCCATCGCAGTGACATAGGCGATGCCGGCGCCCATAAAACCGGCGCCGATCACACCGATGGTTTTCAAGTTCGTTGTCGGCACGGTCTTCGGCCGGCGCGCGCCTTTGTTGAGCTCGCGCACGGACACGAACAAGGTGCGGATCATGGCCGCCGCTTCCGGCGAGCGCAAGATTTTGGCAAACCAGCGCGACTCCACGCGCAGCGCGGCGTCCATCGGCAGCTGTAGGCCTTCGTAGACGACTTGCATGACTGCGCGCGCACCGGGGTAGTTGTCGTAGGTTTCGCGCCGGTAGATCGCGGTGGCGGCGGGGAACGTCATCATGCCGGCCTTGGAATAAACAGGTCCGCCTGGCAGCCGGAAGCCTTCCATGTCCCACAGCGCCTTGGCCACTCCGTCGGTCTTGATCCATTCCTTGGCGTACGTCACGACATCGGCGGTAGGCACGATGGCGTTGATGAGCTTCATGTCCTTGGCCTGCGCGAGGCGAAGTTGGTCGCCCTTGAGCAAGAACCGGAGCGCATCGGCCGGTGGCATCATGCGGGCGATGCGTTGCGTCCCGCCGGCGCCAGGAAAGAGGCCGATCTTGATTTCCGGCAATCCCACGCGCGTGTTCGCGCTCTCGCCTGCGACCCGGTGATGGCACGCTAGGCAAAGCTCGAAACCACCACCGAGCGCCGTGCCGGTGATCGCCGCGACCCACGGTTTGCCGCAAGTCTCGAGGCGCCGATAGAGTAGCGACAACTTGCGGCTGTCCTCGAAAAGTACGGTGGCTGCGGCCTCCTCGCCGCGTGCCCTAGCCATCTCGGCGAACGCGTGGATGGACGCTTCCAGCATGGTGAGGTCCGCGCCGGCACAAAACGCCTCCTTGCCCGAGGTGATGACCGCGCCCCTGATTGCGCCATCGCCGGCAACCGTCTCCACGATATCGGAAAGCTCCCCGATGACGTTACGATCGATGACGTTCATCGAACGGCCGGGCGCGTCCCAAGTGATAAGCGCGATGCCGTCTGCGTCGGTATCGAGCTTGAAATTGACGTAAGTCATGGCGCGCCCTGGGCCTCGGTCGCCTCATCCACCGCTTTTCGGATAAGCCTCGCCCGACATGCGTGAAAAGCGAAAGCCGTTCTCGTCCCTGTCGTAAACGAGATCGACATTGGGATAATGCGCGCGCTCACGCTTGGCGCGCGTGCCGACCTCGAGATAGACCGCGTCGTGTTGCGACTTATTGACAAGATGATGACCGTTGGCGACCCCAGCCTTGAAACCCGCGGCGTCGCCCGGTTGCAACACAGTCGTGCCGCCGTCCTCGATCAGCATGATCTCGCCCTCGAGCACATAAACGAACTCGTCTTCGGCCTCGTGCCAGTGGCGCAGCGCGGAGGCGGCGCCGGGCTTGAGGCGCGTGAGATTGACCCCGAACTGGGTGAGCCCGACGACGTCGCCGAGCGCGGTCTTCTCTCGGCCCTCGGTAATGCCGCGCCACGGCTCGGGATAGACGCCCCTGGTGCGCACCGTCGCCTTGGCAAGACTATTTTCGGCACCGTGCTCTCCTGTGCGCCTCAATCACGGATCGGCTCGCCTGACTTACGGAAATAGCGACGGCCGGTTCCGTCGCGCTCCATCATGAAATCGACATCGGGGTAGTGCACGCGCTCGCTCCTAGCGCGTGTGCCGACCTCGAGATAGACCGCGTCGCGTTCGTTGCGGTTGACGAAGCAATGCGCGACACCGCTGCCGGCCTTGAAGCCTGCGGCATCCCCTGGCCTGAGCACGGTCTCGCCCTCGTTCTCCCGCAGGATCAATTCGCCTTCAAGCATGTAGATGAACTCGTCCTCCTGTTCGTGCCAGTGGCGCAGTGCCGAGGCCGAGCCTGCTTTGATGCGCGTGATATTGACGCCGAACTGGGTCAAGGCCACCGCATCGCCGACTCTCTGCTTTTCGCGTCCAGAGATCACCGAGGCGAATTCTTTCGGATAGGACGCGATCTGCTGCGCCGGAATTTTTTCGATCTCGATCTTGGGCATCTGCTCCCCTATCTAACCGCTGCTAATGATCGCAATCCATCTATTCATTTCGTGGTTCAGCGAGGAGGAACTAGACCCGCTCGATGATTGTGGCCGTACCCATGCCGGCGCCGATGCACAGCGTCACCAGTGCGGTCGAGAGATCGCGTCGCTCCAATTCATCAATGACGGTGCCAAGGATCATGGCGCCGGTCGCGCCGAGCGGGTGACCCATAGCGATCGCCCCGCCGTTGACATTGACCTTGGCCGCATCGAGGTCGAAAGCCTGGCAATAGCGCAGCACCACGGACGCAAACGCCTCGTTGACTTCGATGAGATCGATGTCGTCGAGCGACATCTTCGCCTTGGCCAAAACCTTCTCCGTCACGTCAACGGGCCCGGTCAGCATGATTGCGGGCTCCGAGCCGATATTGGCGAACGCCCTGATGCGCATACGCGGCTTCAACCCAGCCTTCTCGCCCGCCTGCCTGCTGCCGATCAGCACGGCAGCGGCACCGTCGACGATGCCGGACGAATTGCCGGCATGGTGCACGTGATTGATCGTCTCGAGCTCGGGATGCGCCTGTACCGCGACCGCATCAAAGCCACCCATCTCGCCGAGCTGCACGAAGGAAGGATTGAGCTGCGCCAAGGATTGCATGGTGGTAGTGGGCCGCATGTGCTCATCCTTGGCGAGGATGGTGAGCCCGTTCACGTCCTTGACCGAAATCACCGAGCGCGCGAAACGGCCTTCGTTCCACGCAGTCGCCGCGCGCTTTTGGCTCTCCACGGCATAGGCGTCGACGTCGTCGCGGGAAAAACCGTATTTGGTCGCGATGAGGTCGGCCGAAATCCCTTGCGGCATGAAATAGGATTTGAGCGCGATGGCGGGATCCATGGGCCAGGCGCCGCCTGCGGCACCGATGCCGACCCGGCTCATGGATTCGACCCCTCCGCCGATGGTCATGTCGTGCTGCCCCGACATGATCTCGGCTGCGGCAAAATTGACCGCATCGAGGCCCGAGGCGCAAAAGCGATTGATTTGGACGCCCGGCACGCCATCGCCATAGCCTGCCGTGAGCGCCGCCACGCGCGCGATATCGCCGCCCGCCTCGCCGATCGGGTCGACACAACCAAGTACCACGTCGTCGACGAGCGCCGGGTCGAGTTTGTTGCGCTCCTTCACCGCCGCCAACGCCTGCGTCGCCAGATTGAGCGCGGTCACCTCGTGCAGCGCGCCATCCGCCTTGCCGCGCCCTCGTGGCGTGCGAACGTGATCGTAGATGAAGGCGTCGGGCATAGGGGTCTCCGTAGCGGTCGCGGCACCTCAGTAGCCAGCGGCGGCCGGGCGGCGGAACGTTTGCGCCCTTCTATTTTCCATTATCCGTCGTCCGAGCATCACAGACTCCTTGCAATCAGAAGCTTCATGATCTCATTGGTGCCGGCGTAGATACGCATCACGCGCGCGTCGCGATACATCCGCGAGATCGGAAATTCCTCCATATAGCCGTAGCCACCAAAGAACTGCAGGCAACGATCGATGATCTTTCCCTGCAAGTCGGTGATCCAATACTTGGCCATGGAGGCCGTGACCGTATCGAGCGTGCCGCCAAGATAGCGCTCGATGCAATGGTCGTGAAACACCCGCGCGATTGTCGCCTCCGATTTGCATTCGGCCAGCCCGAACTGGGTGTTCTGGAATTCGATAATCTTCTTGCCGAAGGCCTCCCGCTGCTTGACGTACTCGATAGTGAGAGCAAGCGCACGCTCGATCATGGCCTGGGCATGAACCGCGACGATGAGACGCTCGCGCGGAAGATCGTTCATGAGCTGCGCGAAGCCTTGGCCTTCCTCTCTACCGAGCAAGTTCTCCGCCGGCAGCTTCACGTCTTCGAAGAACAGTTCGGAGGTGTCGGCGGAATCGAGGCCGAGCTTCTTGAGCTTGCGGCCGCGGCGAAAACCGGCCGCATCCTCGGTTTCCACCACCATCAGCGACACGCCCTTGGCGCCCATACTCGCATCGGTCTTCGCGACGACGATGATCAGATTGGCGTGCTGGCCGTTGGTGATGAAGGTCTTCGAGCCGTTGAGCACATAGCCATTGCCCGACTTCTTTGCCGTCGTGCGCACGCCTTGCAGGTCGGAGCCGGTGCCAGGCTCGCTCATGGCGATCGCGCCAACGAGTTCGCCGGTGACGAGCTTGGGCAGCCAGTGCCTTTTCTGCTCGTCGGTGCCGTAGTGCAGGATATAAGGCGCAACGATGCCGGAATGCAGGGGCGCGCCGAAGGAGTCGAAGCCCGCAAGGCTCAATTCCCGGCCGATCACCGCTTCGTGCGCGAAGGTGCCGCCGGCGCCGCCGTATTCTTCAGGAATCGCCGGGCAAAGGAGCCCGGCCGCGCCGGCTTTGTTCCAGACTTCGCGGTCGTATCTGCCCTCCTCATTCCAGGTCTCGAGGTGTGGAACGTACTCGGCCGCAATGAAGCGCCGCGCCTGCTCTTCGAGCAGCACGAGGTCCTCGGTCATCCAGCCCGGACGCGGAAGGTTGAGGATGTTCATGAGCAATCCCGGTGATCGCACAGCTTACAGGGCACCGCCGCACTATGCGAGAGCAACAAGCGTTGACAAGCGGCCGCCACTTTTTCACAACGGCTCGGCCGGATGAACAACGGCTCGGCCGGATGAAGAGGGACAATTTTTCATGCAACTCGCCAATTCGCGATCGAATGGTCTGCGGCCGATCAACCGAGGTCAGCCGCTTTCCTGCTGGGACTGGCCAGGACCACCGATGACACAAGGCCGCGAAGCCGAGGACCTCGGCTCAATGGCAGGAAATCCGTCAGTTCGGGGCGCGAGCGAGGGCAATACCCACCTCGGGGCCGCGGCCTTCGCGCCGTGCACAACGATCCAACATTGACGTCTTCCAGCACATGGCTGGCGCGAAGTTTGGCGGACATTCGCCCATCTTTGCCTGGCTTGTTGCTGTCGTCCCTGGTCGCAATCAGCGCCTCGGCAGCCGCTCGGCTCCTCGGCGGGCTCGTCCCCATCCCCGCCATGGTGATCGCGCTTCTGATCGGCATCGCGCTCAATCCGCTGGCGCGGCGCCCACCGTTTCAGGCCGGCATCGTGCTTTGCCTCAAGGTCATCTTGCGTTGGGCGGTCGCATTGCTGGGCCTGCGGATTGCACTAGGTGAGATTGCGGCGCTGGGATTGACGACGGCGATCCTGGTGGTCGTCGCGATGGCCGCCACGTTGGCCGGGGGGTTTCTGCTCGCGCGCCTATTCGCGTTGGAACGAGCCTACGGAGCATTGGCCGGCGCCGGGACCGCGGTGTGCGGGGCGTCCGCCACGCTCGCCACCTCAATCGTGTTGCCGGACTATAAAGGCAAAGAGACGGATATCGCCTTCGTCGTGGTCGCTGTGAATGCGCTGTCGACTCTGGCGATGATCCTCTATCCGCTCATCTGCGTTTGGCTCGAATTCGATCCGCAGACCACCGGCGTCATGCTCGGGGCGACCATTCATGATGTCGCGCAGGTGGTCGGCGCCGGATACGCGGTGTCGGAGACGGCAGGCAACACTGCGGTGATCGTCAAGCTATTTCGCGTTCTCCTGATGTTGCCCCTCGTCCTCGTCATCGGCTGGCTGTTTGCACGGCGAGCCGTCGCGACGGCCGCCACCAAGATTCCGATCCCAGTTTTCGCGCTAGTGTTCGTAGCTCTATGCGCGCTCAACAGTATCGCGGCCCCATTACCCACGGTTGCGCGCATGCTCGCTTGGATCAAGGCTCCGTTGATCGAAGCATCGACTTGGGGCCTGTTGATTGCAATCTCGGCGCTCGGGCTCGGCACGTCGTTGACTGCCATTGCCGCGCTGGGGTGGCGTCACGTGGCGACGGTGACCGGGACGACTTTGGTCATTTTAGCTGCCGTGACGACGGGACTGATGATAATGCGGTGAACGAGCGCTGTCGGCGAAGTGCAACGGTATTCGTCGCAGGGTCTTAACGGTCTGTTTACCCGAACGGCAAAAACTGCACCGAGGGATCAGGGCCGCGTAGCTATTCGCCATCTGTTAACGAGCGCCGGCTCCACGAGAGCCGTCCGGCTCCCGCTCCACCTATCGAACATGCGGATGCGGGAATGACATCTGGCGTTCCGTGGCAAATTAAAGGAGTGAGCCGGCACACGCGCGAGGCCGCGTGTGAGGCCGCGCGCCGCTCCGGCATCCCAGTCGGCGAATGGCTCGATCGCGTCATTCTTGATTTGGCCTTGCAGGACGGCGTCGACCCGAGACGGTTCGCGCAGTCGCCATCCGATCCACACGACGATGGAGGCGACCAGGATGCGCCGCCGTCCTGCCACCTCGGCTGGGCCGTCAAACCGCTGTGCGACGACCTCGCCAAGATCAGTCTGATGCTGCGGGAGACCGTGCCGCGCAAGGCGGTCGAGGCACTCGAAAGCGAGGTGCGCAAACTTGCTGACCGCGTCGAGTACACGCGCTATGCAGGCGGCGATGGAACTGGGCTCGCAAGCGATGTGCGCGAGGCCGCCAAAACACGCGAGGTGTTGCGCGCGGTGATGCCCGCTGAAAGCCTTCTCGGCATAGCCCGAGCAGTGCAGCAACTCTCGCAGAAGGTCGCCAAGCTGATCGAGAGGCTCGACGCCTCCGACGCCCGCCTCAATCATCTCGAAGCGATCGAGCGCGGACTGGCGGAACTGCTCGTCCATTTCGCACGCCAGCGCGTGCCGAATCTCGCTCGCGTCGCAGCGCCGCCGGACCTGGATGCGCTCTCGCACGACCTCGCCGAGCTCAGGCGGACCGAAAAGAAGACACAGGATTCGCTCGAAGTCGTCCGCGGCATGCTAGGGCACATCGTCGATCGGCTGGCCGTGATCGAGATCGACATGCGTGGCAAGGCCGCGGCGCGGCCAGACGCCACGCTCGCGCCGAAGGCGGATTGGCTTGCGCCAGCCGCTCAGATGACATCGAAGCCGCATAGCGCGCCCGAGAAGCCCGCGGCACCTTCAACTGCCGACCCGGCTTCCACCGTCCCCATGACGCCCGAGTCCGCAGCGTTTTCCGCGACCGAACACGGCCCGATCGACCCGAGCCTGCCGCCCGATCATCCGGTGGAAATGGCTGCTGGGAAAGCCCGTGGTGAGAGACCCGCCTTGCCGGCCGATCGCGTGCCCGCCTCCGAGTCGGAGCTCGGGGCGGTCAAACCGTCCGTCAATCCGGATTGCGGTGGCAAGTCTGACTTCATCGCCGCAGCGCGCCGCGCTGCGCAGGCGGGACGGGACGTCGCCTCCGCGAACGACGCGTCGGCCGCCGACGGGTCGGCGAGTGACGTCGGCAGACTGCGCGCGTTGATCGGAGGAACGGCTGCCATTCTGGTCGTAGTTGGGCTGCTCCAGATCGCGCGGATCCTGGTCGCCCCCTCCGATGGAGTGAAGCTGACCATGCCGAGCGACACGGCTGTCAGCCGCGACGCCCCGCCCCCTGCCGTTGAAGCAGCGGCCAGCGCTGCTGGGCTCGCTTCCCCCGCGTCAGCCGCACTCTTTCCGGCCGGCCGGCCATCGGCCATTTTTTCCACCGCCGACGGCGCGGCCGTTGCCACCTCTGAAACCAGCATCTTGGTTCCGGTATGGACGCCCGAGCAGGAGCCGGAAGCGACTGGACAAATTCAGACGTCGCGGCACCGCTCGGACCGCGCCGGGGCCACGACCACCGCATCCGCTCCTGCGTCCGCCAAGCCCGCGCCACCCGCAGCCCCGCTCAACCTCGACCTTGCCATGCCGGGTCCTGCACAATAAAAAATGTGCGCAGGCGTGGCGTGCGCGACGAACATCGGTAGAATGCGCTCGCCTGTCCGCTGAGTCCCGAGCCAATTCGCGGGCGCCGTGCCGGCGGCGCCCTCTCGCCACGATAAGCGCAAGTCGGCTCCGCCGGCTGCTGTCGCGATTTCGTCAGACGGCCATTTGCGGGAGTCGCACCGCGAATTCGGTCGAGACTCTATCAACTTTTCGCAGGACCGGCGGGACCCGGCCTGCGAACACTGAGCCTCGAACCAAGGACCGCGCGCTTGCAGATCTACCTTCCGATCGCAGACCTGCCGGTCAACGTGTTTGTCATTCTGGCTATGGGGCTCGCGGTCGGATTCATCTCCGGGATGTTCGGCATCGGTGGCGGGTTTCTCATGACGCCGCTACTGATCTTTCTCGGCATCTCACCGGCGGTGGCGGTGGCGAGCGTCACCGGCCAAATCGCCGCCTCCTCGATGTCCGGCGCCGTCAGCTATTGGCGACGCCGAGCGATCGATCTCGCACTCGCCTTCATGCTGCTCGCGGGCGGCATAGTCGGCACCGCTTTTGGCGTCTGGCTTTTCACGACGCTGCGCGCAGTCGGCCAGCTCGATATCACTATCGGTGTTTCGTACGTCGTTCTTCTCGGGATTGTCGGCGCACTGATGGTAACCGAGAGCGTGCGCGCCATCATCCGCGCACGGCAAGGCAAGCCGGTCGAGCTACGCAGGCCCGGTAGCCATACTTGGATCCATGGGCTACCACTCAAGTTGCGCTTCAAACGCTCGCGCATTTATGTCTCCGCGATCCCCGTCTTGGGGATCGGATTTATCATCGGCTTCGTCGGAGCGGTCATGGGCATCGGCGGTGGGTTCCTGTTGGTGCCCATGCTGATCTACGTGCTGCGGGTACCGACAGCGACGGTGATCGGCACCTCCATGGTACTCACGCTCGTGACTATGGCGTCCGCCACAGTCATGCACGCGGCCGTCAATCACCTTGTCGATGCATTGCTGGCACTGTTTCTGATGGTCGGCGGTGTGATCGGGGCGCAGTTCGGCGCGCGCGCCGGACAGAAGATGAGCGGAGAGCGGCTCCGTCTCCTCCTCGGCCTGCTGGTGCTTGCGGTCGGAATCCGCTTCGCGCTCGATCTCGTGCTACCGCCGGAGAACCTCTATTCTATCCGTATGTTGGACGCCGACACATGAGGCGCCCTTCCCCATTTGCCCTTCTCGCTGCGCTCTGCGCGCTCACCGTGTCGGTTGCGCCCGCCGCCGGCGAGCGGCTGGTCGCTTCCCTGTCCAATCACCGAGTGATGGTCACGTCGAATTTCACTGGCGAAGAGCTCGTGCTGTTCGGCGGAATAGAGCAGGATGCAGCGTCGCGGCCGCGACGCGCCGGCTACGACATCGTCGTTACAGTCACCGGGCCGCGCCAGACCGTAGTGACGTTCCGCAAGGCGAGAGCGCTTGGCATCTGGGTCAATGCCGACTCGCGCGTGCTCGAGGATGCACCCGCCTATCTCGCGGTGCTCTCAAACCGACCCCTCGACGCCATCACCAACGCCGAAACGCTACGCCGCCTGCAGCTTGGCCTCGACAACATCCCCTTGCCGCAGCGCGCTAGCGTCAAGATCGCCGATGCCGCGAGCGATGATCCCTTCCGCGTCGCCTTCATTAAGATCAAGAGCGATCAGGGGCTCTACCGCGAGGCGTCGAACGGCGTGACCTTCCTCGCCCCGGCGTTGTTCCGCGCTTCGATACCGTTGCCGGCCGAGGTGCCGGTTGGCACCTACGAGGTGGACGTCAGGCTGTTCGCCGACGGCGCGCAGATCGCACGCACACCCGCTCCATTCGAGGTCTACAAATCAGGCTTCGAGCAGGTCGTTACCGTCGCTGCGCGGGACCACGGCGTGCTCTACGGCCTCGCCACGGCAATAATGGCAATCGCCACCGGCTGGTTCGCATCGGTTGTGTTCCGGCGGGATTGAGTCGCGGCGCATCAACCGGCTACGCTGGGACAAGCCGCCCCGCGAGGCTGACCGGCTGGAAACGCTCGAACGAATGCTGGAAAAGATCGAGACCGGCCGCGGCGCGCCCGCCGCGGCGCGTCAACGTGATAGGATGTTATCATGAGCATGCCAATGGAGCGGCCGATGGCCAACAATTACGTCAATCGGTTCTTTGGTGGGCCGCCATTGTCGGTCATCTTCCGGCTGATCCTGCTATCGATCCTCATCGGCGTGATCCTGGAGGTACTCGGGCTCGATCCCTGGAACATTATCGAAAGCCTGAAACGGCTCGTGCTGCGCATCTGGGACATGGGCTTCGACGCGGTGCGCTGGCTCTGGCGCTATCTCCTCCTCGGCGCCGCCGTGGTGGTGCCGATCTGGTTGGTCGTGCGACTCATGCGCGTGGCCAAGGG